>JAQVWU010000207.1 GCA_028709565.1 Eubacteriales bacterium | reverse complement strand
GGGCGTTGTGGCGGCCCAGTGCGGTGTCGCGTGGGTCGTTTCCCTTGCGGTATACCAATCGCTGCTCTTCCTCGACGCACATTCGGGTCTGAGCGGATGCGATATTGCCATTATAGCGTCGGTATTGGTGCTGCTGGCGGCGGCGCTGTTCTATATAAAAAAACGCAAAAACAGCGGCTGCGCCGGCTGCTCTGCCCGGGGAGACTGCGCGGGCTGCCCGGTAAATACAAAGCAGGATAAAATCCGGAAAGACTTTTGAGCGAAAAAATAAACGCTGTGCACATTATCAATGTCACGATAATATGCACGGCGTTGTTATCATGGATTTTAGTCATCGTCGGTTTCTGTCAACGCATGTTCGGTGCCGTCGTCTTTTTTATGCGTTCCGCGGGAGCGTTTAATCTTGCAAGGTTTTCGGTGCTGTAAAACGGATCGTTTGGCAGTCCGATTTCTAACGGAACCTTACGTTCGCGCAGTATTGCTTTTACAAACAAAGTTATCGCGGAAGTGGTATCGGTTAACTGTTTTTGCATCGGATTTTGTTGGCATATATGATATTGTAGTGCTTCTTTGAATACTTAATCTGCGTTTAATAATTTTTCATATAAAGCGTTAAATATAATATTACATTTTCTGAGCACTTCTTTTGGTGCTTTTTCTATGAGCTCATATTGTCTTATACTTAAATCCAGCACTTTTATTTGATCCATTAGTATATCGCCTTTGGTCTTAAGATTATATTTATCTAAGTTTATTCGGGCGAAGAACGTGCTGGTTTTATTGGTTATAGGTACAACAGTAACCAAACCATTCAATTCTTTTTGATTAGCAGGATCTGATATTACAAGACCAGGTCTATATCCCTTTTGTTCATGCCCTTCTGATGGCGAAAAGTTGATCGTTATTATATCTCCGAATTCTAATTTGTTATAAGCTTTTTTATTATGTGAAGACATAGTTGTTACCACTCTTCTTTTCCAACCGGATTTCCCCAATCGATATCTGTTTTAGGATTCATTTTTACGCCATCGGATTGCTCCACCAGCAGCTCAAATTTTGTCTTGTTTTGCTTTTTAATTAATAATATTCGATCGCCCTTAACATTCACATCAAAACTTATGTTTTCCATATTGTTGCTGTCAATATTTAGTTTATCTAAGATTTTTTTCGGAATACGAATCGCTGTGCTGTTACCCCATTTTACTAAATTGATATCCAATTACATCACCTCAGTTCGATTTAATTGCTCAATTATAGTATATACGTGTATATACTGTTTGTCAACTGTATATTTAGATAAAACGAAATAAAATGGTCCGGTTTAGCGCCCATACCCTTATATAAGATGAAAATCAATACACACAGCCGGCTGATCGCCACTACGAGTTTCCTGATGTGCTTGCTCATTTTGCATTTAAGCTCAAAGGCAAATTGTAATCTAACTATTTCGTATTATGCTTATACTATACACTTAAATTGCTTTTGCCCATTTTTGATTTTTTCATTAACATAAGCGAGGATATTTAAAACCGCGACACCGTCGGGATCATACTCGACGTTTTTGTTGCCATTCAATAACTTCAAAAGACATATCAAACCATGAAACTCATCGGTATCGATGCGCATCTGATAGTAGGGAAAATCGCCAAAATTCCAGATATCACGGTCAAAGCGTTTTCGTTTCAATACCTTCACCTCATATAATATGAATAATTCGTAGTTAAAACTATCCGGTGAATTTCTGCTTATCTCTATAATAGCGGCACATCTTTATACCGACATCCAAAACGCAGTATTACTGGGCTTTTCACACACTCGTCAGTTCACCCTCGACATCAATACGCAACACTCAACGTGACTCGTGGGGACAGCATTAATTAATTTCTTAGTGATGGAACAAACGCGTTCCTGTCATGCACATCACAATTCCATGCATATTGCAACATTCGATTACCAGATCATCACGAATCGATCCACCCGGCTGTGCAATGTATTTTGCTCCACTCCTGAATGCACGCTCGATATTATCGGAAAACGGGAAAAATGCATCGGATCCAACGGTTACGTTAGTATTGCTGCTTAGCCATGCTTTCTTTTCTTCTTTTGTAAATACCGGGGGCTTTACCTTAAATATCGTTTCCCAAACACCATCTGCAAGAACATCCATATAGTCATCACCAAGGAAAAAATCAATAGCATTATCGCGGTCAACACGATAAAGGGTGTCTGCGAATTCAAGACCGAGCACCTGCGGAGCCTGACGAAGATACCAACTATCTGCCTTATTGCCGGCCAGTCTGGTACAATGGATACGCGACTGCTGTCCGGCACCAATACCGATTGCTTGACCATTTTTTACATAACAAACGGAGTTCGATTGTGTATATTTTAAAGTAATCATAGCAATCTTCATATCAATCACTGCCTGCTCCGGAAGTTCTTTATTTACTGTAACTATATTTGAGAACATCTCATTGTTAATCTCAAAACCATTACGTCCCTGTTCAAAAGAAATGCCGTAAATCTGCTTTGTTTCCAGTGGTTGTGGCACATATGCATTATCAATCTTAATTATATTGTAGGTTTCTTTTTTCTTTCGCTTCAATATTTTTAATGCTTCCGGTTCATATCCGGGCGCAATTATTCCGTCCGAAGATTCGCGGCTAATAATGCGCGCAGTGTCAATATCACAAACGTCGGACAAGGCAATATAATCACCATAGGATGACATCCGGTCCGCTCCTCTTGCCCGCGCATAGGCGCATGCCAGTGGAGACAGCTCGCCTAAATCCTCAACCGCATATATCTTAGCCAAAGTATCGGTCAAAGGCAGTCCGACAGCTGCTCCGGCAGGAGAAACATGCTTAAATGATGTTGCTGCAGGAAGACCGGCTGCCCCCTTTAATTCCTTCACTAACTGCCAGCCATTAAATGCGTCCAGGAAATTTATATAACCCGGTTTACCGTTTAACACTTCTGCCGGGAGGTCGCTTCCGTCCTTCATAAAGATACGGGCAGGTTTCTGATTTGGGTTACATCCATACTTTAATTGAATTTCTTTCATTGATTTTATCCTCTCTTATTAATATCATCATGGCTTTATGTTTCCTAACAAGGTCGATTTCTTCGGTATTGTTATTTGAAAATAATTACTGGTTTACCTGAAACCAATAACCATTTAGGATTATACTAAGATTTATAATAGCATAATTACACTCAAAATACAATAAAAATTAGCAAATAATAGGATAAAAACACCAAGCTATACGGCAGACACAGAATACCTTACAACTTGGTGTTTATTTGGTGTTTCGACTTTCAAAACGGTCAACTGCTAATCGTCCCTGTTTTGCTTTTTGGTTAAAATCAATCTGTTTCCCTCGACGGCTGCGTTAAAAGCGATATTATATATATCGCCGCTGCCGATATTCAGTTCACGCAGTATTTTCTTCGGTATACGGATGGCCACGCTGTTGTCCCATTTGGCTAATCTGATAATCATAAAAAATTACCTCGTTTTAGTCATATAATAAATGGCTGCGGAAATGCGGGGTTGGGTCGCCGTCTATTTGTTTTTGTCCCGGAAATGCTTCATCCGCTCAAAGCTTTCCTCGCTGATGACATGTTCAATCCGGCAGGCGTCCTCGAAGGCGGTGTTTTTTTGGACGCCCATGTCCATGAGGATGCCGGCTATGACATTATGCCGTTCATACATCGATTCGGCTATCTCCCGGCCTTTGGGGGTAAGGGTGATATATCCGTCACCGTCGGTATTGATATAGTCGTTTTCCCGCAGCTGTTTCATGGCAACGCTGACGGTGGGCTTGGCATAGCCGAGTTCGTTGCAGATGTCGATGGCACGCACGTTGGTGAGCCTGTTGTTGAGGATTAAAATGGTCTCGAGATAATTCTGACCGGCCGTATGAATTTCGATGCAGATCACCTGCCTCCGGATTGATTTTTGGCTGTATAATATAATATAACACAAAAAGTGTAATTTGGCAACCGCAGGATGAAAAAAATAACGCATATCCGGGTCCAAAACGGTTATATTATGTATTGAGGTGAATTATATGGTACAGTTAACTCCGAAAGAAACATCATTCCTGAAAGATATGAAAGAGCAGGAACAGCTCTGCGTTGACAAATACGGCAAATACGCCGCCACCGCCCATGACGGGCAGCTCAAGAACCTGTTTACCCAGCTGGGTCAGACCGAACAGCAGCATCTGGATACGGTGACCCAGATTATGAGCGGCACCGCGCCCTCTGCGCAATCGGGGGGCGGGGCGCAGAAGCAGCTGTCCTTTACCGCCACCTACAAGGCGGGGGATACAAGCCCCGAAAGGCAGGCTGACTGCTATATATGCTCCGACCTGCTCTCGACCGAGAAATACGTGTCCACGGCGTACAACTCCTGTATCTTTGAAATCAAGGACACCAATATGAGGGATGCGCTCAATCATATCCAAAAAGAGGAACAGGGGCACGGCGAGCAGATATACAACTATATGGCTCAAAACGGCATGTATAACTAAAAATAAAAGGCAGTCCGTCGGCCAATGTCATTAAGTTAATCCCAAAATAATACCCCTGCGTTTGCAAAAACGCAGGGGTATTATTAATATGCTGCCGTTTCAACCCAACGAATCGTTGATATCACAACAACGAATTAATAATTGCTGTCGCTGCTCAGGTATGCTATACTGTAATCACACCGGTGGAAATCAATATGGAGGAAGTTACTATGACCGTAAAAATCGGAAGACAAATCAAAGCACTGCGTCAGCGTGACGATGTGACACAGGATAAGCTTGCGGAAGTATTGGGCGTGACAAGTCAGGCGATTTCCAAGTGGGAAAACGAAACGGGATACCCCGACATCGAGTATATCACACCGATTGCAAACTTTTTTAATGTAACCATTGACGAGCTGTTTTGTCATGATTTGGCTGAAAAAGAGCGTAAAATCAAAGATTACTGCGAAAAATATGATGAAATGCACCGCAATTGGGCGCCTGTGGATGAACGGGTCAACATGATGCGGCAGGCGCTTGCGGAATATCCCGGGAATGAAGAACTCCTTGTACGGCTTGCAGCGGCATTATGGGAGCAATGGGCCGGAAGCGGCATTGGAAGATATTCCGAAATAGACGGAAAATTGGTGCATGACTGCGAGAAGGTCAGAACTCACAGAGGCTGGGAAGAACCTGTCATAATAATGGAAGAACTGCTCTCAACTTCTGTGAACGACGCCATACGAAATAATTGCCGTGATATTCTGTCATATTTATACGGATGGCTCGGCGAAAAAGAAAAGGTTTATAAACTCGCTGAATATTGCCCTGAATGCAAAAACAGCGTTATTTTCCGTGCTTTCAACGGTATATATGACAAAGAAGCACGGGAAGCAAGTCAGAATATTCTCATAGGCGCTCTGTCCCGTCTTCAGGACCATTTGTCGTTGCAGACAAAAAATCAGTCTAAAAAAGCGGAAGCACTTACTCAGATTATCAATCTGTACAAGTTCATCTTTGACGATGGCAATTTTGGTTTTTACCATTCACAATTGAATTTCTGTTATTGTGACTATGCCGAGATTATGTTACAGCAGAATAAAGCAAACCGGGCCCTTGACGCATACGAGCAGGCTTATGAGCACGCAAAACAGTTTGACGCATATCTGGATATGCTCCGCATGAACGGAAAATATGGATATACCGCCGAATATGCCGATGCCCGTGAAGACA
>JAQVWU010000206.1 GCA_028709565.1 Eubacteriales bacterium | reverse complement strand
GCTGGAGTTGGTCGGCCTGTCCGGGGCAAACAAAAAGATCGGCTCTTTTTCCCGCGGCATGAAACAGCGGCTGGGCGTGGCGCAGGCCTTAATCGGCGAGCCGGCGCTGCTCATATGCGACGAACCGACCTCCGCCCTTGACCCGGCAGGGCGAAAGGACATACTGGACATCCTCAGTCAGCTCAGGGGCCGCACGACCGTCATATTCTCCACGCATATCCTGTCCGACGTTGAGCGCATATGCGACCGCGTAGCCGTGCTGCACAGGGGCAAAATCGCCGCGGAAAGCGCGGTCGGCGAACCGGAATCCCGGCGCAAAACAAAAACGCTCACCCTGGAATATGACCGGGAGGTCGGCGTGGACGAGTTGCTGGACGTGCTGGAAACCCATGGCCTGGCTCCCGCAAGATATGAAACGACCGGGTCTTCGGTTGAGAGCCTGTACCTGGAGGTGACGAAGTGAGACAGTTTATCGCCTTCACAAAAAAAGAGTTCCGCGAGGGCACGGCGACCTTCAGGGCGTATATACTCCTGGCCGTCTTTCTGCTCTTCGGCATGATGTCCCCGCTGTTCGCCAAACTCACGCCGGAAATCCTCAACAGCCTGGGTGATATGGGGCAGGGTGTTATAATCCAAATACCCGAACCGACGGCTCTTGACGCCTGGGCGCAGTTCTTCAAGAACGTAAGTCAGATGGGCATGCTCGTACTTGTCATTATCTTTGGCGGGATAATGTCAAACGAGTTTTCCCGGGGCACCCTCGTGAATCTGCTTACCAAGGGTCTGAGCCGCAAAACGGTGATTCTGTCGAAGTTTCTCACTGCCAGCCTGCTCTGGGCGGCGGCATATCTGCTCTGTCTGGTTGTTTGCTATGGCTACACGGCTTATTTTTTCGAATCAGTTGAGATAAGTTACGCTTTATTGGTTTTTGTTTCACCCTGGCTGTTCGGCGAACTGCTCATAGCGCTGCTGATACTGGGGGGCACGCTTTTCGGCAATATCTACGGCAGCCTGCTCACCTGTCTCGCGGCGGTGGTCGCCCTCAATATCGTATCCATTGTGCCCCGGGCGGCAAAATACAATCCCGTCTCCCTCGCCGGCGGGACGCTGTCAATATTGTACTGCAAAGGCACCCCTTCCGATTTTATACCGGCGCTGATAATATGCGCCGCGGCGACGATAATGCTGATTGTCATTTCGATTTTGATTTTTGACAAAAAAACAATATAAAAATCACATAATGCCGAACTGCCGGATGTATTCCTCCGCCATATAATCGGCCGCTTCCCGCGCGAAGATATCGGACCGGGCATATCCCGGCTCATTGACCGCGCCGCCGCGGGCCATGCGATAGTTCATTTCCTCCGTCATGGCGGGAGGAGGTTAAGGGGGAAGGGAAGAATATACTGCTTTCCAGCCATATCCTGTCTGAGGTGGAGCGTCTGTGTGACAAGCTGAGCATTATCCGCCAGGGCAAGACTATTGAGGCGGGGTCCCCGGAGGAAATGCGTCACCTGACAAGAAACACCATGGTAGTTCAGACAAAAACACCGGCAGGCGGCTTGAGTGCCGTAAAAGGCGTCCACGATCTTCAGGAGAAAGAAGGTATGATGTATTTTCAGGTGGACGGAGAGGAACTGGATAATGTTATACGGTATATAAGCCCCTTAGGCATTGTCAAACTGGAAAGCGCTCCCGTCTGTGTCAAGTTATTATAGGTTCTTTTTAAAAACAATTTTCAAACACGAAAAACGAAAATCCCAGATACAGCCAGGTCAGACCGGTCAGTTATTAACATCGGCACAATGGCGGTGCTTATGCTGGCGGCGACAGGATTAATCTTCGCGGGATTTGCGGGGTATAACAGAAGGGATATGGAAGGGTAGAAATCGGGTATAAAAAAGCGGGGGGTCGATAAATTTAACCTCCCGCTTATATTTAATTGCTTATTCCGGATTCATATAATAATCTATTGTAACCTCCAGCGCCGTTTGGGCTTTTTCCTCGATTGCGGCGTAGGCCGAGGTAAAGTTCGCGTTGGTTTTAAAGGTCAGACCGTTGATGAGCATGCCGACTCCGCCCCAGTCGTAGATCATGCCCAGATCATACACGCGGTTTTCAAAGATGATGTCCAGCATTCCCGAGGACTCATCGTCCCGGGTGAGCTTGCGCTGCAGGGTTACGTCATAGACGGCGGGGAGGACCATATCCCGGGAAATATATCCCATATATTCGAGTATCATGCCGGTCGCGGCTACATCGGACGCGGTGACCGGTACGGCGACCGCCCTTGAGATATACGGGGACACCCAGGTGTAATAGTCGGTCTGCGCCTCGTCGTATTTGGGCATGGGCAGAATGCCGAAGTTTGTGTCCAACTCGCGGATGCGCATGACGGTGCTGAGCACGATGGAATAGAACAGCCCCCGGTCGTCGCCGAATACTGCGTCCAGCTTTTTCCAGTCCCAGCTGTAGAAGGGCTGTTCGATGTTTGTGGTGGTGTTGGTGTCATTCATAATCTCCAGCACCGTGGTCACCGCATCGGCGCCGCGTTCGGTATTGATGGAGATAATGGGATAATCGTTTGCGTCCTTGGAGATTACCGTGTTGCCCGCGCCGAAGAACATGCCCAGGGTATTGGAACTCTCGGTGATCAGACCGTAACGGTCCTGCTCGTCCATAATGCCGTCGCCGTTGACGTCCCCCGAAATGCCCTTGAGCAGTTCCGTAAACTTGTCGACCACCCATGTGCCGCCGTTTACCAGGTCATACAGATTTTCAATGTTATAGTCGGTGACTATATCTTTGTTGAACAGGTAAATCCAGGATGCCACGTTGGAAAAGAAGCTGATATCTCCGGTGACAAAGAACTGTTTGCCGCCGATGGAAAGGTCCCGGACGGAGTTCTGATCCCACCATGGATTTGTCAGGTCCAGATTGGCCGCCGTGTTCAGATCGATAAAGTTGCCCGCGCCCGCCAGATCGGACATGACGAACAAATCGCCCAGCACCGCGTCATAGGCGTCGGTGGCCGCGCTGATTTCCTTTGTGACATCGTTTGCCAGATTATCCGAACCGACATATCGGATTACCGTTTTGTATTTTTCGGAAATATTGAGATTGCGCTGGAACACCGCGTCGTTGATAACCTCGCCGTTTATACTTTCGGTATAGAGCTCATTGCCCCATTCGTTGCCGTCGCGGTTGTTGGTTATAATGGTAAAATCCGCCCCGCAATAATCGGCCTCGGGAAAGGTCCTCTCGGTCTCGGCCGCCGTGGTCAGCACCGTCGTTTCATCGCCGACATCAGCCGCGCCCCCCGCGCAACCCGCCAGCAGCAGCGCCGATAACAGGATTAAAAATATTCTTTTCAATTGTATACCTCTTTATTTTGAATATGTATGTTTTTGCATACTGAATATTGTATATTACGCCGCCGGTTTTGTCAATGACCCGGCGGCGCTGTTTTTTGAAATATTCTCCAAGCTATTTAATTCTAATCTGTGAGAATCAGTCTCACTTACCGTCTTGTTTGGGTTCGACCATATTAATCTGCGGGATGTTTAAGCGCGGCCGGAATAGCTTGTATATCCGAAAGAAGCGGATGGATTTTTGTCTCCGCCCGCCGTATTTGTCTCACGCTGTGCCCGTATTTATTCGAGGTTCCGGAAGGCGTCTACCAGTTTGTTCATGTTGCTGAGGGCGGCCTTTTCGTTTGTGGCGTAAAAGGAGGCTACATCGCTCTTCTTTTGCGCTATCATGTTGCGCCCGATATAACCCAGACTGTTGAAGGACGAACCGAATACATACGCGATATCGGTCATATTTCTCGCGTGCAATATGTCGATAATCTGGGAGGATATCTGGTCGCGGGTATATTTGGTCTTCATGGCCGTTTCATAATAGGCGGGGGTTACGTTTTTATAGCTCTCATAGGCCACGAGTTCAAGGACGGCGCCCACCTGTTCGAATTTTGTGCTGGTGGCCGGCAGGCAGATAAGGGTGGCGATATCATGCACAACCGCCTCATACTCCGGCTGAGTGTCGTCGGCTTTGGGAGACGGGATTATGCCGTAGTCATTTACCATATTGCGCAGCTGCTCGGAGGTATAGAGGAAGCCCATGAGGAACAGGCCCAGCCCGTTATTGAAATCCTGATTGTTCTGCAGCGTTCCGGCCGCGTCGGCGCGCAGCATGGTGCCGACGTTGTTATAGCATAAATCGTATATATCCTCCATGACCTTTGCCGTCTTTTCGTTGTTGAGGGTCAAAAAGGGTATATCGTCGCTGTCGCGTTCGGTGGCGCGCAGTCCGGCTCCGTAAAAAAGAATGTCAATATTATTATACCTGTTCACGAAAAGACCGAACTGGTCGCCGTCGTCGGGTGTGTCGCTGGCGTTCAGATCGGCGTATACACCCTCGGCGTAGGTAAACATGCGCTCCAGTGTCCAGTTGCCCGACAGCACCGTCTCATACAGCGCGTCGGGGTCGCCGTAGTAGTTATTAAACATGTTCTTGTTGAAATAGACGCAGCTGATGCAGCGTATCATATCAATCGAGATATCGCCGCACAGGAAATAGTAATTATTGTGACCGATATTCAACTCATTTATATAGTACGCCGACCACCACGGCTTCTCAATGTCCACATAGGGCAGGCCGAGGAGATTGTAATACAGTCCCTCGGTAACCAGCGAGGCGCTGTTCCACTGGACCACGTTGAATACGTCATAGGCGTCATCACCGCTCATGATCAGCGACCGGATGGCGTTGCCCACGTCGCTGGAGGCGATGCCCGTATCGGTGAATAGGATGTCGACGTTGAGACTTTCCTCAACGCTCAGATTGCGGTAGTATAACGCCTCGTTTACGACATCCCCGTCCAGCTCACCGGCGATGTCGATGAAGGACTCCGAAATGTCGGAATTTTTTGTGAAATACCATATGTTGATCTCTTCGCCGCCGAAGTCCAGATCGTCCGGCAGATCGTGTTCGGGCGCGGCTTCGGTGGTTTCAGCCGCTTCGCTTGACAGGGTGACTTCGGGGTCATCCGCAGCGTCCGAACATGATGCCGCCGGGATGATTGCCATCGCGATTAAAAGCAGCCAGGCGATGAATTTGAACCGATTCTTTGCGTAATTTTTCATTTTCCCTCTCCTTGTAACTGATTTCCGGAATATCATATTTGATTAGCCTGCATAATTACCTTATTGTAACAGAACGTTTGATGATATGCAAAATATTTAGAGACGGACGTTCGCAATACGCAAAACATACACAAACCTTGTAGGTGCGCGCATTGCGCGTCCGCAAATACAAACAAAAAACCTATCATCAAAGTAATCCTAACTGCACCCCCATCTGCGAGCAATGTCATCAACTTAAGATTCCACAAAACCCCAAATAGTCATAATGACCAAAAAAATAATTAAAATTCATGCAGAATACCCCTTGACTTTTAAAATATCGCCCCAAAATTTAAATGTGAACAACATTTTAACAACGGGGTGGTAAAGATGCAAAAGATACTTAAAAGGATAGTAGATTACACAAAAAACAAAATCACTCAATATGAATTTAAATTGAATGCCAGAAGACATCCGCAGGATTTAGATGAAATCGGCAAAACAAATATGCATTATTCAAAACAAGCTTTTTGCCAAAATCGTAAAAAGATTCGATATGAGGCGATAGAAGAGTTCTTTATTACATCAGTGGGGGGGTGGCACGGCGGCCATTCGCTCAGAGATTATATACCCG
>JAQVWU010000205.1 GCA_028709565.1 Eubacteriales bacterium | reverse complement strand
GTGGTTGCACGCGTCCTCCAGCTGCCAGCTGTACCTGCCGGTAAGTATGCACGCCCGGGAAGGGGCGCATTTCGGATTGCAGGTAAAAGCGTTGTTGAATTTGATGCCTTCGGCGGCAATTTTGTCTATATTCGGGGTGTTGACAAACTTATATCCGTAAACGCCGAAATGAGAGGCGTCATCGGCCAGAGCAAACAGAATATTCGGTTTCTCCGGTCTATTCGGTCTTTTCATGGTTAATCCTTTCGGGATTATACAATCTCGATTTTAAAGCATACGGGGGTCCCGTTCTCGTTATTATAACCCTGCGCGTCTATTTCAAGCGCCCGGTCCGTTTGGCGGAAGGTTACCGGAATGTCGGAGCCCAGCACAGAGATTCTGTCGATTATACTCCCGAAGGAAAAACTTTTAGACTTCAGCGAGGGTATTCTGAAAAATCCCTTTGCGTTCCACTTCATAACAAAGGCATACAGAATGCCGTCTTTATATGTGAAGCGTATATCCTCGTCGGTAAAACCGCTTCTTTTGGTATCGGTAAAGGCCCCCTCGGCAATCTCGGTGGGTCCCTCTCCGTAAATCTTCCAGAATGTGGTGCCGTATATCGCCTCGCCGTTAACCTTCAGCCACGCGCCGATTTCGCGCAGCACCGTTTGCTCTTCGTCGGTAATCGTTCCGTCGGCGCGCGGTCCCACATTAAGCAGCAGGCATCCGTTTTTGCTCACGATATCCACAAGGTCGGCGATGATTTCCTTTGAGTTTTTAAATTTGTTGTTTGCGGTATAACCCCATGAGTTTTCGGCAATGGCCGTGTCGTTTTGCCATAACAGCGGCTTGATGTTATCCGTTTGTCCGCGTTCGATATCAAGCACGGCGGTGGTATGCAAAAACGAGTCGTATTTATAATTTATCGCCACCCCGATACCCCACTCGTCGGCCCGGTTATAGTAATAGGCCGCAAGTTTGCGCAGATAGGGCTTAAAGCGTATATTCAGTATCCACCAGTCAAACCATAACAGCTGCGGTTTATATTTGTCGATAATTTCACAGGTCCGGACTAGCCAGTCCTGCATAAATTCATCGCTGACACCTCCGTCATCGGCGATCTGCCAGTCGCCCGGCTGGGGCGCTGCGGGACCGTAGAAATCCGCGTAACGGGGGTCGTTTACATCGCTGTCAAAGTCTCTTCCGCCGTTCATAAACCAGTAGTGTTCGGCTCTGTGAGTGGACGCGGCAAATACCATACCGCGTTCCCTGACCGCTGCGGCAAGTTCACCGACCGTATCCCTGCAGGGACCCATTTCGGCGGCATTCCATTCGGACAATGCGCTTGCGTACATCTGGAAACCGTCATGGTGTTCGGCGACAGGCATGACATATTTCGCTCCGGATTCGTAAAACAAATCCGCCCACTCTTTCGGGTCGAACTTCTCCGCTTTGAACATCGGAATAAAATCTTTATAACCGAACCCTTTATGCGCGCCGTAGGTTTCAATATGATGTTTGTATTCATTCGAACCGCTTATATACATGTTCCTGGCATACCATTCGCTGCCGTACGCTGGGACGGCATATACCCCCCAGTGAATAAAAATACCGAATTTCGCGTCCCTGTACCATTTGGGTATTTCATAACCGCAAAGAGACTCCCAGGTATCGTTAAAAGGCCCCTTCGCGATGACCGCGTCGATTTGTTTGAGATAGGCTTTTCTGTCCATATCAGCGCTCCTTTTTTAATGATTCGATGATTTTATTGTTTGACGGGTTTATTATAATCCGGCCTGTCTTCACTGTCAAGGGAAGAGCACAGCGCTTTTATAAAAAAAGCCGGGCGGGTCATTAATCCGTCCGGCATAAATATTGGCTTTTGGCTGGTTATTTGTTTTTATTTTTTTTGTTTTTTGTTGCGGCCGCGGCAACCGCGCCGAGAGAGGACACGGCGAACAGGAACACGACCGGATCGGCGGTCTTAGGGTTGACCGTTTCCGGCGCAGCGGCTTCGCTGACCGCAGGCACTTCGGCTTCGGTTTCGGGAGCGGGCGGCTCAGGAGCTGCTGTCAGCAATATTTCATCACAGTGGGCGCTCTGTCCCCAGGTTGCGGGGGATATATCATCGACAGCCTCGCCCCATGTGATTTTCAAGTCACGCGCGCTGTCATCGGTCATATCATCCAGAATCGCTATCTGGAATCCGAATTTAAAGCCTTCTTTTATTATGGCTTTGAGTTCGTCATTGAGGGGGAATCTGCGTTCCGATATGTAGCCGGTCGGTGTGATTACATTTGCTATTTTACAGTCCGGGTTGCTCATGAGAAATTCATCCTGAAAGGTACTGAAGTTTTCAATCCAGACCGTCTCATATTCCTGACTTCCTACCGCCTGGGCGTAAGCGCAGGTTTTCAGGAAAACACCCAGTTCTCCGTAATTTCCGACTCTGCCGATAGGAGAAGCTTCCGCTGAGTTTATATTTTCAAAGTCGAAGAACATCTCAATACCGTCCGAGCTGTTGCCTGCAAGGGGGTTGGTAATCGGAGTGCTGTCGGTTACTTCGGTATATATATAGATATTGCTCTCATCCCACAACATATAGGATACAGCCGTTGCCATCCTGTCAACGTCATCCTCGGTGCCCTGATTTGCTATGCTTGACATAAACCTCGCCTCGATAGGATCGGAGTTTTTATAGGCGTCGTCCAGCTTACCGTCAATTTCCGCGCTTCCATAGGAGGCTTTGGCTTGTTTCTGGTGCAGCACGGCCGATGCGTTTAATGAAAGCGCCGCGGCCAACAACGTTACAATCAGGATAAAACAAACTTTCTTTTTCATAAAAGGGGGTCCTTTCGCTGTGTTTGAGCTTTCTGAAGTGTTTGTGTTTTATTTCTTTTTCTTTTTGAGACAAGCGCAAGCGCGCCCGCAGCCAGCAATACCGTTGCCGATATCGATACCGCGTCAGCCGTATTGGGGCTTTCTTCGACAGCGTCGGAGGGCGCTTCGTCGGTTTGCGGCGCCTCGGTTTCGACTGCCGGCGCTTTGCCCGCAAGTTCGCCGACAAGGGTAAACTGATTCCATTGATCGAGAGAGGAGTTTGCCCGCGCGCCGTTTTCGGTCATACCGTAACGGCACTGTGAGCCCGTTCCGTCATAATCCATGGTGTTAAAATCATAAATAACCTTGTCACCGGCTTTTCTCGGTATGGTCATCTCCCACTGGTCGCTGCCGCCCGCTTCGGTTCCGTTAAGAACGGTCCAGGGTACCTTAACCTCAATGGTATATGTTTCGCCGTCACGTGTTCCGTCAAGGATATAGCCGTTCATTACCGCCGGCATCTCATCAATAATATCGCCGTCAAAGGGTTCGTATGACCAGGTAAACGGGGTGATATTGTGGGCATACTCGCAGTAGAAGTCTGTCCAGATATAAGAACCGCCGTAGGTTGCCGAAGCGGCGTCCTTGCCTTCGGTCTGGGCATAATCACCCGAGGGATTGATAAAGAGCTGGATGCCGTCGCCCCGGATGGAGTTGTCCCTTGTATCCATTCCGGATTCCATTTTCTTGGGTGTCAGGGTTTTGTCGCCTTTGCATACAACCGCGAGATAGAAATTATCGGGATCCCACATTGTGTAAAAATCCCATGTCGGATAATATTCTTCGGATATACTGTTTGCTGTTGTAATATGAGGTGGATTTGCTCCGTCAAGATGGAAATGCCACGCGTTTACCCATTCTTCGGGGTCATAAATTCCGTCGATTACAGGTTCGGTCTGAGCCATCGGCACTTCAAACTCCCCTGATGCGTTTGCCGGAAGGGATAACAGGCCTGACAACAGTGCCAATATCAGTATCGCCGTCAGTTTTTTCATGTTTACTGTCCTCCGTCTTTTCAAACTTTTTTAAATATTGACTAAATGGGAATACGCTAAAATCAATATATCATATTGTATGTATTTTGTCAATACCTCATTAACCGTTTTTTCAAACTTCTGTAAATTTATACAGGGATATTGAATGTGCCGGCAGCGGTCTTTCAAACACGATTTTATCTCCTTTAAAAATTATACACTCGGTTTGGGTAAAACGGTGATTGTCATCCAGCAGTATGCGCGTCATTTTTGTATGCGCCGACCTGCCGAACCCTTCAAAACAGACCGTCACGGGCAGTTGTTCGCCCGTATTTACAATCATCGATGACATGGAGGAGCCCGCCGACGCGGAGGCGGTGTACAGGTCGGGGTTCTCCGATCCGCTCAAAACTTCATCGCCCAGCTTGTACAGCTCGTTAAAGGCGGCAAAGGCATAATAAGCCGGAAAGATATCGTTTTTTACAGGGTCAAATATGCCGCAGTAGGACGAGGCAATCTGTCCGTCGTAATACATGCACATATCGGTGGGTGTTTTCTGCATACCGCACATCATAGCCGCAATATTTGCCGCGTCAAGGGTGGTGCCCCGGTCGCCCGGTCCCGGATTCCATTCGTTGAATATAATTTCGGTATCATGGAATCCGTATTGGGACAATTTTTTCTTCGCGTATACCGCGTATTTCATATTTTCTTTCACGCTTGCGTAACTGTGCCAGGAAAAAAAATCAAAGGGACAGCGGTGTTCTTCACTTGATATGTATTTTAAAAAGCTCAGAAAAAACTCTATGAAATATCCCACCCGGGAGGATGATTTGGCTGTCTCGGAGAAGTCGCCGTCCGAGAGGGCATAGAATCCGCAGCCGGAATATCCGCCTACCTTGATTGAAGGAAAACATGCCTTCAGATAGCGGGAGACCGTTTCATACAGCGCGAAATACTGCCCGGCTGTGCCCTTCCACATGGGATTGTCGGCTATCTCCGGTTCATTGTCGGGCTCGTTCCATATTTCCCAGTATTCAATACCGTAATGAAATCCGTCTGCCCAGCCTTCGTTGTAATGCCTGATAATACCTTCGCAGATTTTCGCCCATTTGAGATTGTCGGAAGGGGGGTATATGGCATACGGTTTTACCCGATGGGAGTTTTCAATGGTGACCCCGAGTCTGTAAAAGGGCTGAACCCCGTGTGACACCAGTTTATCCATAAGAAAATCGGTAAACTTAAAATCATAGGATGACGGATCCGAGGGGTCGGCGTCAAAATCGCGGAATATATTCGGGATATCGACAAAGCGCCCTCCGCCATAATTCCCGCCGGTATCGTGAAGTCTGGCATACGGTATACCCGCATCCTGAATTCTGCGGTACAGGTGTTTGAGGCCGTCCTGACCCGGGAAGGCGTAGGGCCCGTTGTTTATCGCATGCATGGGTTTGATTTTGCCGGTTATTTTGATGAAATCGGTATAAATGCCGCTCATGTGTTTCCTCCGAAGTTGTATTCATGATTAACGTTATATTAATAATACCCCGCGCCGGGGCTTTTGTCAATAACTCAATTGAACGCATGAACGCAAAAAAAGCCCGGAATACCGGACCTTTTCTGTATGGCTCCCCCTGTTGGGCTCGAACCAACGACCCTGCGGTTAACAGCCGCATGCTCTGCCAACTGAGCTAAGGAGGAAAAGTGTCAGCACTTACCTATCTTCCCGGACCGTCTCCGGTCAAGTATTGTGGGCGCTGCGCAGCTTAACTGCCGTGTTCGGAATGGGAACGGGTGTACCCTGCGCGCTGTCAGCACTGACTTCAATGGATTAATAATTGAATATCCATTGACTGACACTTAAAATAAAGTGATGTTGGCGTTTACCTATCTTCCCGGACCGTCTCCGGTCAAGTATTGTGGGCGCTGCGCAGCTTAACTGCCGTGTTCGGAATGGGAACGGGTGTACCCTGCACGCTATAAATACCAACTGGTGCACC
>JAQVWU010000204.1 GCA_028709565.1 Eubacteriales bacterium | reverse complement strand
ACTTTGATGAGTTTACCGGTGTTTTCGACGTGTTCTCCACATATATGGATCTGCCTGTCGATATAGAAGTAAATACCGTCCATCCGTATGCCCTTCTGCTCGGTAAAGCGGAGCGGGCATGGGAGGGTTTCGGAAAACTCGGCGTACCTTACATTCCCTATCTCCCCTCCGGCTGGGATCCGCGTCCGTGGAAGGATCCGCGTCCCGCTTTCGCTTTTCCGACCCGCGAAGAGTGGCGCGGTGCACTGCATTCGCTGGCTGAGATCTTTGACCAATATCCTTCACTCGGCATCCCTCTCGCCGGCGGAAATACCATGCCTGCCTTTACCATATACGCGTGGAACGAATACGGCGAAGGCGGTACGGTCGCGCCCACACGCGGAGACGGATGGATGAAACTGGAGGAAATAAGAAGTTTATAAGTCGGTGATACGCCTTATAACCGTCGGATGGGCGGAAAGCTCATAATCCTGTCACAGAAGACCGGATACTCCGTCGTATAGCTGCAAATCGGTTATCTCTGTTCTCAGCCCCAGACATTTACGGATTTCCTCATCGTCGGGTGCAGCAGGCTTTCCCGGCTGCAGGAGTCGCAGGCCGGTATAAACTGCCGCTTTTACCGGGATATGCTGGTTTTTAGCGACAGATTCTGTATGAATAACATGAAGACAACCCCTATTGACCAATCTTGATTTTGTTTTTACTTAGCAAAGCAATTGATTATATATTGAGTTTTTGTTATAATATCAACGAGGTGATAACAGTTGCATGAAGCTAAGTATACCCGGATGAAAAAGCTGCTCGACAAAACGATGCAATACAAGCTTGATTATCAGAATTCAGATGCCGGTCTGACCGAATTTATCATCGGACAAATAAACAAAGAGCGGATCATTGCGCCGGATATTTCGGATTACGCGTATAAATATTTCGGAATCGACGATTTCATCCCGAGCGAGAGCTGCCGTCTCGAAGGCGATTTTTACTATATTCCGGGGCACGGCGGAGATCATATCATATCGGAATGCGTCTCGTCAGATTTTGATACCGCAGCCGATGAGTATACAGTCACGGTGCGCTTTTACGCAGATCCCGGAAAAACGGTGTTCAGCCATCTTGTAGAATACAGTATGCGGAAAATCGATAACAATTGGGCGTTTTTAGGTTATGAAATCACCGGGACCGGTCTGTTTGAGCCGTTCACGTATTCAGTATGACTCTGTATGAATTACCGGGCAATTAGTAAACTTAATAATCAGGCTTCATTATAGACACGTCATATATTTTATGGTATAATAATCATACAAATACGGACTCCCGGTTAAAAGAGGAACATTATGATTAAAATATCAACATTTATATTAGGCGACATGCAGACCAACTGTTATTTTCTGATTGACGAAAGGTCATCGGAAACGGCTGTCGTCGATCCTGCCGCTTCTGCGGATAAAATCATACGGAAAATTAACGAGCGGAACCTGAAAGTAAAATATATTATTTTAACGCACGCACATTTTGACCATATGATGGCCCTTGAAGAACTCCGCGACATGCTGCGCGTTCCCGTCTATGTTCATGAACAGGACGCTCCGGCTCTTTTAAATCCGGAACAATCTTATATGAACAGCTTCGGAAACAGCAAGGTACCCGGCAAGCCTGCTGATTTATTGCTCAATGACGGTGATACGCTTTCACTGGGGCAATCGAGTATAAAAATTTTACACACACCGGGGCATACAAAGGGTTCGATCTGTCTTATAACCGAAGATAATATTATCTCAGGAGATACCCTGTTCCGCGGAGACATAGGACGATATGACCTTTACGGCGGCGATTTTAATCAGCTAAAACAATCGCTGCAAAAAATCGCGGCATTGGACGGAGATTATAAAATATACCCCGGTCACGGTTCATCAACCGGACTGAATACGGAACGAAAAAACAATATATATTTAATAAAATAAACGAGGTAACCATGGATTTCAACGAACTGGCCGAGCTGCTGTATCCGCATATAACCACTGTGCCGGACGACATGGAAAAGCGATTTCCTCCGCGCATTTTGCCCGAGGGAGCTAAGGTGACACGGATAGCGCCCTCTCCCACGGGTTTTATGCATCTCGGGAATTTATTCGGCGCAATCACCGACGAACGCCTCGCGCATCAAAGCGGGGGCGTGTTTCTGCTGCGCATAGAAGACACCGACGCAAAGCGGGAAGTTGAGGGCGGGGTAGAAAAAATCATCGACGCTTTTACGCGTTTTGGTTTAAAATTTGACGAAGGGGCCACACTGGACGGCGATTTCGGAGATTATGGTCCTTATCGCCAATCCGACCGCGTCGAAATATATCAGACCTACGCCAAACAGCTTGTGCGTGAAGGCAAAGCCTATCCCTGCTTTTGTACGGAAAAGGAACTCGAAGATATTCGTCTCTTACAGCAGGAACAAAAAGCCGATTACGGTTATTACGGCAGATGGGCGGTTTGGCGCGGCGCGGATATGGACGCAATCAAGGCAAAACTGAAGGATTCCGTTCCTTTTGTACTGCGTTTCCGTTCGGAAGGCAGTATAGACAATAAATATAAATTTACCGATCTGATTAAAGGCACCGTAGAAATAACCGAAAACGACAAAGATCACATTATAATAAAATCCGACGGTATTCCCCCGTATGCTTTTGCACATCCTGTCGATGACCATTTAATGAGGGTCACGCATGTAGTGCGAGGCGAGGAATGGCTGCCTTCGCTTCCCTTTCACCTGCAGTTATTCAAAGCATTGGGATTCAGGATACCCAAATACTGTCACACTGCCCAGCTCCTGAAACTGGATAACGGAAATAAAAGAAAATTGTCAAAACGGCTCGACCCCGAACTGGCTCTGGAATTTTATCATGCCGAAGGCTATCCCGTTCCGTGTGTTATTGAATATCTTATGACTTTATTAAATTCGAATTTTGAAGAATGGCGTATGGCAAACCCCTTCGAATCCATTGACAAATTTAAATTCACAACAAATAAAATGAGCGTTTCGGGCGCGCTTTTTGATCTGAACAAGCTGACCGATGTCAGCAAGAATACAATTGCCCGTATGAGTGCCGACGAAGTTTTTAAAGGTGTTACGCAGTGGGCGGAAAAATATGATGTTGATTTCGCGGAACGCCTGAATAAGGACCCCGATTATGCCGTGCGGATTTTATCTATCGGTCGCGGAGGAACAAAACCCCGTAAGGATTTTGCGACCTGGGCCGATGTAAAGCCTTATGTTTCATTATTTTACGATGATTATTATCAAACGGAAGATGTTTATCCCGGTGAGTTTGACAGATCGGATATAAAAAAAGCACTGGAACTGTTTATCGAAACATACGATGAAGCGGATGATTCGGTACAATGGTTTTCAAAAATAAAATCAATAGCCGACACAATAGGTTACGCGCCGGAAACAAAACTATACAAAAAAAACCCGGACGCCTATAAGGGTCATGTGGGTGATATATCGATGTTTATAAGAATAGCGGTTACCGGCAGATTAAATTCTCCGGATTTATATGAGGTAATGCATATTCTGGGCCGTCATCGCACAATCGAAAGAATAAACAAACAATTAACTGGCTTTTCTTAATGCAATGCAATGCCCGCTTAAGAAAAAACAACAATGTATCGCAGAATCTCCCGCCGGATAATTGTTTTTGTCAGTTAATAGAACCTCTGACCTGTTTTCGCATATTATATAACGAGAACTTATATTATAAAATAAGTTTAGTTTAAACATGAGAGGACAGATAATTTTATGGCTGACAGAAACAGTTGCCTGACCGGCAGCGGTCGTGAATCTATATGTGTTGATGTAAACCGTATATATGACAGCTGTCGAGATAAGGACTGCTTTGAAAACACACGCGTGTTCTTAACCGAATGCGGTCAGGATATTATTGACAAGACAACAAGCGTACGAGTAAAATGCGCATATGTCGTTTGGACACAGCTGACTGTAGAACCGGTACAGTTTAACCGCGGTTTTTATCAGATTATTGTGCGTTTTTATGTAAAATGTATATTCGAAGGCTGTGTATACCCCGGAAAACCCCAGGAATTTGAAGGTATTGCTGCCTGTGAAAAGAAAGTAATTCTCTTTGGCAGTGAAGGAAGCGTCAATATTTTCCGTTCCGAATCAGGCGCAACAGGTTTTTGCGGATTGCCGCCCAATACCTGCAGAAATGAAACCAATCTGCCTGTTGCGGTATGCGAAGTTGCGGATCCGGTTGTTCTTGATATTGACATCTGCGAAAAGAAAAAACCGCGTGAATGCTGCTGCTGCTGCTTGGAGGAAATCCCCGATTTTGTATGCGGATGTACAAACGGAAGCTTAACCGATCCTTATGAAGACGGCAAGTTACTGTTTGTTACATTAGGATTCTTTTCGGTTATACGTATTGAGCGCCCTGTGCAATATCTTATTAACGCTACCGAATACTCAGTTCCTGACAAGGAATGTATATCTCCTGCCGAAGACGATCCCTGCGCTCTGTTCAAAAAGATGGCATTTCCCATATCGGAATTCAGTCCGCCATCTTACAGACAACTCGGCGGTAAAGATTGTTAACAATATATTAAATACAAACAGCGGGTATAATATACCCGCTGTTTTATGTTATAATGATAAAAGAGAAAAGATAAAAATAAGCAAAATCAGGAGCGATAATGGGCAATATTTCAGAAAAAGAGGCTTTTAACTCGGTAAATAACAGCAATATAGGTACATATAAAGAGCGTACATTGCACGCGGCACTAAAGAATTATTACGAACCCGACCAAACACGGCATGAACAGCCTTTAATGGGGTATATAGCGGATATATTTAATGAAAACGGTGTGATGGAGATTCAAACACGCGATTTTTATGCCATGAAAAAAAAGCTCGAGACCTTTTTGCCTGAATTTCCCGTTACGATAATATATCCTGCCGTCCGGCAGAAATGGCTGATCTGGATAAATCCGGAGACCGGCGAAACAACCCCGAGAAGGCGCTCCCCGAAAATCGGTACCCCGTATGCAATATTTAATGAGCTGTACGGCATCAGATCGCTGGTTACCCATACAAACCTGAGGCTGCGCATAATATCGGTAGATATTGAGGAATACCGTCAACTCAACGGCTGGAGCCGGGATAAGAAACGCGGTTCGACCCGGAGTGAACGGATACCGGTCGGTATCGGCGATGAGATTGCTGTCGATAACAAACGTGATTATCTTAAGTTCATACCCGAAGGGCTGCCGTCTTCTTTTTACTCGACTGATTTTGCCAAGAGCGTTAAGTTAAACCGTTCATCGGCACAGAACGCGCTATATATCCTCAATGCCGTCGAAGCGGTCGAAAGAATCGACCGCGATAAAAAAGGTTATATATATAAAATAAACGCTTTATAACGGCAATTCGATTTTTGGTTTTTTAGCGGATTTTTTGTAGATAATAATCCGGCGTCCTATAGCCTGTACCGGTTCCGCGCCTGTATACTCACACAGCAAATCAATGGCGGATTTTGCGGTATAGCCGGAATTCTCAAGTACATGAATTTTTATCAGTTCGTTTGCTTCCAGCGCGTCGTTAATCAAAGCAATAAAATTTTCACTGTCAAGACCGTCTTTCCCTATCTGATAATTTGTGTCTGTCTTGTTAGCCAGTTTTCTCAGGTATGCCCTTTGTTTTCCCGTCATATTAAATCCTCATTCCGATTATATTTTTTATTTTTTTAATTATTCGCGGCAAGCGCGTTTTGTAAAATGTATTGACAAACCGTTTTTATTTTGATATAATATACGTCATGATATTGGGATATAGCCAAGTCG
>JAQVWU010000203.1 GCA_028709565.1 Eubacteriales bacterium | reverse complement strand
ATGAAATTGTAAACAGTGGACGCCGCGATCCTTAATCAACCGCCCGCGCTCATGTATCTCTCTATCATAGCTTCCCACTTGGAGCTGAAGGATTTCTCATTTTTCGCGTAATAGGATGAAAAGGTACCCTCCGCTTTTGAACCGTAGACCACGTGTGTGAATATGCTGCCGATACCCAGTGCTTTGTCAGCCATCATAATAAACGAGGTTCCGATATGTTCATAGATAAGGTCAATCATGTCCGCGTCTATTTCAGCGTCAATATATTTAACTTTGAGGGCGGTGTCATACCAGGCCGGCACCACCTTGCGGTATGATTCGGCGCATAAAGCCTCAAGCAGCGCGCAGGACGCCCCGGTCTTATCAACGGGCGCCGAAACCGGTATGGCGGCTCCCTCTCCGTTGACCGTACCTGCCGCGCAAAGATAGTCCAGCGTTTCATTAAGTTTCGGATGCGGAATGACCCCGTATTCGAATTCGCAGTCGCGCAGGGTATTCGCCGTGCTAAACATACCGACATAAAAAAGCGAGAGATTATTGCGGAATGCCGTGGGCATATCGGTATTTTTGCATTCAATGGACATATTGTCGCGATACATCAGGTTATAGAGCTTGTCCGCCCATAAAACCGCGTCCTCGGTGTTTAGATCTATAACGGGATATCCCCGTTCATCGCGGGTGGTATAGGTTAGTCCGGTGGACATAGACAGATAGTTTGGCACACCCCACTGGGTAAAGCGGAAGCCGAACAGGTCATCCTCATCGGCGCTGCCCGACCCGTTAATATCGGTATAGACACGGCGGCATATGTCCATCATGACATCGGCCGTCCATTTTCCGTCCAGAACCGACTGATATAAATCGTTGACATCACCCAAAATGTTCGTATATATATCTTTATTGAAATAAACCGCCGAGGCTCCGAACAGCGTGGTCAGCGCGAAATCTCCGGTGACAAAGTATCTTTTCGAGGTGTCAATCGATCCCTCATACATCAGGTCGTCATACCACCAGGGCTGATCGTAGTCCAGATATTCGGCATTCAAAAGGTCCAGGAAAAACCCCTCCAGCGAGTGCTGAAAGGCGCGGGAGTTTTCCTCGAATATGATATCATAATCGGACACTCCGGCGAGCATTGCCTTTTGAACGGCTGCCGGATAACCATCCCAGTCGGTGTCCCCGCGTATCCAGTTGATTCCGGTGTTCAAACGCTCGTTTACCGAAATATTACGCATATATACCGCGTCATATACGATATCACCGCTGCTTTCACCCACGGCGTCATAATAATGCGGGTCATCCATGCCAAAATATGAGATATTGATTACCGTACCCTCAAAGTCAAGTTCAGGCAGATTGTCGGGCGTGTTGGCGCGGGTTAATTCGGTTTCCGCCGTGTCCGTCACAACCGCAGGGTCGGTCCCCTTTGATTCGTCCGTTTGGGATTGGGCGCAGGACAGAATGACCAAACATATCGATACCGCAAGTATTGCGCAGATGATTTTTTTGATTCTTTTCAATGCCGTATCCCCCTTCATATATTGTGTTAATAATATAACATAAATAACATGAAAAGTAAAGTTGTTTTTGCCTATATATAATCAATACGGCATCGCGGGCGACAAACGGCATTCGAGCGCGAAAAATCCCGAAAACTTGACACAAACCGCGCCGAAAAATCCGGTTGACACGCCACGCCGTTTGTGTTATAATATATAATTGCATATAATATTGTATGTCAAATTAAACGCTGTAAACCGGACATACCGAACAGAGAAGGAATATAAATTGATCAGAGAAGATTTACGCAATATCGCCATTATCGCCCACGTTGACCACGGCAAAACCACCCTTGTTGATGAAATGCTCAAACAGGGCGGCGTTTACCGTGAAAACCAGGTAACCGAGGACCGTGTCATGGACAGCAACGCGCTGGAACGCGAACGGGGTATTACCATTCTGGCAAAAAACACGGCAATACATTATAAAAACGAAACGCATCCCGACGGGGTTAAAATAAATATAATCGATACCCCCGGTCACGCCGACTTTTCCGGCGAGGTTGAACGGATATTGAAAATGGTAAACGGCGTTCTGCTGCTGGTTGACGCGGCGGAAGGTCCCATGCCTCAGACACGCTTTGTTCTAAAAAAAGCGCTTGAACAGGGTCACAGGGTAATTGTCGTTTTAAATAAGGTTGACAGACCCGACGCGCGCGCGGAGGAGGTTGTCGAAGAGGTTCTTGAACTGCTGCTGGAACTGGACGCCACCAGCGATCAGTTCAATTCTCCCATGGTTTTCTGCTCGGGCAGAGAGGGCACATCGTCCCTGTCGCTCCTGGGAGACGGCACCGACCTGACCCCTTTGTTCGATACAATTCTGGATTATATTCCGGCACCGGCAGGCGAACCCGACGAACCCCTCCAGCTGCTGGTTTCCTCGATAGATTATAATGATTATGTAGGCCGCATAGGCATCGGCCGCGTCGACAGAGGTACGGTACATCAGAATCAGGAGGTCATGGTGGTCAATTATCATGATAACCATCCCCCCGTAAAAACCCGCATCGTATCGATTTATACCTTTGACGGACTGACACGCATACCCGCGGAATCCGCTAAAATGGGGGATATTGTGGGTTTTTCGGGCGCGGAGAATATTACAATCGGGGACACCCTCACCGATATCAATACCCCAGAGCCGCTGCCCTTCCTTAGAATCGGCGAGCCCACCATGGAAATGACCTTTTCGGTAAACGACGGACCGTTTGCCGGACGCGATGGTAAATATGTAACCTCGCGTCAGATACGCAACCGTCTATACCACGAACTGCTGCGGGATGTTTCGCTGCGGGTCAAAGACGGTGATACGACCGACAACTTCCGCGTAAGCGGCAGGGGTGAAATGCACCTTTCGGTATTGATAGAAACGATGCGGCGCGAGGGCTACGAATTCTGTGCCAGCACACCCAAAGTCCTGACAAAAGAAATAAATGGAGCGCTGTGCGAGCCCATGGAGCGGGTCATCATAGACGTGCCTGAAGAATCCACCGGATCGATTATCGAAAAACTGGGTTCACGCAGGGGCGAGCTTATAAAGATGGACCTCCACGGTCAGCGTATGCGCATAGAATATGTGATACCCTCCCGCTGTCTTTTCGGATACCGGAGCGAATTTTTAACCGATACCCGGGGTGAGGGTATCCTCAACACGATATTTGAGGGATACGCACCCTGGAAAGGCGACATAACCGTACGTTTTACCGGTTCGCTGGTCGCGACTGAGGACGGCGAATCCACTTTATACGGCTGCTATAATGCCCAGGACAGGGGCGAGATGTTCATTGACGCGCAAACCCCGGTCTATGAGGGTATGATTGTCGGTGAATCCCCGAAACAGGGCGATATTACGGTGAATGTCTGCAAAAAGAAACAGCTGACAGCCATCCGCTCCACGGGGGCGGACGAGGCGCTGCGCCTGACAACGCCGCGCAAACTCAGTCTCGAGGAAGCCATTGAATTTATAGGGGATGACGAGCTCATAGAGGTCACACCGAAGAATGTCCGTCTGCGCAAACGCATATTAAATACCGAACTGCGGCTCAAGTCGCAGAGCCGCAAGAAAAAATAGCATAAAGGGCGCTATCCCGTAAAACGGATAATGCCCTTCTTTTATTTTAATTGCTGTTATGACATAAGCTTGACGAGCACCGCCTTCTGAACATGCAGACGGTTTTCAGCTTCCTCAAAAATCTCGTCGGCATGCGCCTCGAAGACATCGGCGGTTATTTCCTCTCCGCGGTGGGCGGGCAGACAGTGCAGCACCATCGCGCCGGGCCGCGCCGCCTCCATCAGTTTTTCGTCAATACAATAGCGCGCGAATACAACGCGGCGTATCTCCGCTTCCTCTTCCATGCCCATGCTTGACCATACATCGGTGCAGAGCACATCGGCGTTTTCCGCCGCGTCAAACGGATCTTCGGTAAGCATGAATTTATCGCCGTAGCCGGCGGCAAAATCCAGCACCTTTTTATCCGGACCGTATCCCCGGGGGCAGGCTGCCGATATGCGCATCCCCGCGGTGAGACCACCGATTATGATTGAATTTGCCATATTGTTGCCGTCGCCGATGTATGCCGCCTTCAGCCCTTCCAGTCCGCCCTTGTATTCGCGCACAGTCATGAGGTCGGCGAGCACCTGACACGGATGGGCATAATCGGTCAAGCCGTTTATAACCGGAATCGTTCCGTGGGCGGCAAAATCCTCCACTTCTTTATGGGAGTATGTGCGTATCATTATACCGTCAAGATAGCGGGACAGCACACGCGCGGTATCTTCAACAGATTCGCCGCGGCCGATTTGCAGGTCACGCGAGGAAAGGAACAAAGCCTGACCGCCCAGCTGATACATGCCCGCTTCAAAGGAAACGCGTGTCCTTGTGGAAGATTTCTGGAATATCATTCCCAGGGTTTTGCCGGTAAGCAGCTTGTGTTCAATGCCGTTTTTCCTTTCGAATTTAAGCTGTTCGGCAAGGTTCAGTATGTCGATAATGTCGCCGGCGGAAAGGTCGCTCATGCTCAGCAAATGACGTTTCATATATTTCCGTTTCTCCAAATCATGTTTGTTATATTTATTTCAGCGTTTCAATCAGAACCGCCAGACCGCGGTCGATTTCATCATATGTTATATTAAGCGGCGGGAGCAGTCTCACCGCGTCACTGCCCGCGGTCAGAACCAGCAGACCGGTTTCAGCCGCCCGGAGCGCGTATTCTTTGGGGTCCGCGTTGACTGCGATACCGATCATAAGCCCCTTCCCGCGGATTTCGGTGACCGAGGGGAGCGACGCGGCGGCTATTTTTGATTTGATATAGGCGCCTTTTTCGGTGACCGATGTCAAAAATCCCTCGGAGGCAAGACGGTTTATAACATAAAAGGCGGCCGCAGCCGATACCGGATTGCCCCCGAAGGTACTGCCGTGATTGCCGGCGGTGAGAACGCCCGAGCATTTTTTCGAACACAGAAATGCGCCTATCGGGAGGCCCCCTCCCAGCCCCTTCGCAAGGGTAACGATATCGGGTTCAAATCCGAAGTATTCATAGGCAAACATACGTCCGGTACGCCCCATACCGCACTGCACCTCATCGAAGATAAGCAATATGTCACGTTCGGCGCATAACCGTCGCAGCAGCGCGGCATATGCGTCGTCCATTACATTGACACCGCCTTCCCCCTGAATGGGTTCGGCGATAACGGCACACACATCCGCGGTCAGCGCCTCCTCAAGGGCAGCGCCGTCACCCATGGGTATGTATCTGAAACCTTCGGTAAAGGGCTCGAAATATATATTATGCATTTTATCCTGACCGGTGGCGGCAAGCGTTGTCACCGTCCTGCCGTGGAAGGAATCCCGCAGTGATATAATAACAGAGCGTCCTTCACCGTAACGGTCATAACTGTATTTGCGCGCAGTTTTTATGGCTCCTTCATTGGCTTCGGCTCCGGAATTGCCAAAAAACACACGGTCCATGCCGCTGACGGCGGTCAGCTTTTCCGCCAGCAGGGCGGTGACGGGCGAAACGTAATAATTCGAAATATGCTGAAAACGCCGCAGCTGTTCGGTCACTGCCTGTATATAGCCTTCATCGGCAAATCCAAGTGTGTTGACCCCGATACCGCTGGTAAAATCGATGTATTCCCTTCCGTCAAGCCCACGCAGCGTTGCCCCCATACCAACTGGTATTGTAGCTTCTTGTCAAGATGGAAAAAGTCAACACGAAAACAAAGCTAATGCTTTAAAAGTATTACATGCTCGTTTATATGATAAATTGATGCAAGAACGAATGGAAAAAGAAG
>JAQVWU010000202.1 GCA_028709565.1 Eubacteriales bacterium | reverse complement strand
TGCTGTTGTAACCCTGCTGTTCCTCATCGAATTTCGGCGCGGGTACCACTCCGAATTCATCTTCAAGGTCGCGCAGGTTGGATATATGTCCAAGCGTCTCGGACATAAACATAAAGCGGCTGTTCTTGAATTCGGTGGACAGCGAGTTTTCCGCGTTGTTGAGCACCATGTTGCCGCGGTCGGTATACTGGCCCTCCGTCCCGGTCAGCCCGGTTATCTTTTCGGCGATGGCATAAAAGCGCTCATTGTCTCCCGAAAAATAGGGCAGGCCGTCCTCATTGAGCGAAATGAACAGCTCCTGGGCGCCGCAGAGCAGCACCGAGATAAACTGGCTGTGGGAGGTTACGCCGTATTGCGCGTTGGCGGCGTTATTATAGGCAAAAGAGGTGTCTCCGTTCAGATTGGCTGCCGCCCTGGCATACTCGGCCAGACGGTCAATGGTCCACCTACCCTGTCTTACCGCCTCATACGGGAAATCCAGATTCAGATTTTTCATTATGGTTTCATTGAAATACAATACCCATGTCGCCTCGAAGGGGAAGAGGGAAATATCACTTGAGGCGAAAAACAGCCTGCCGTTTATGGTGCCCATATCTATGACAATCCTGTCCCACCAGGGTTGGTCAAAGCGCAGGGGCTCAAGCTCGGCGAGGTTGATAAAATAGCCCTTGGTCAGCGAGGCGCTCAGCTCGTCATTGGGAAAGAAAACGGTGTCATACACGTCGTCGCCGGAGGTTACCGTTTTTGCCATGGCGGGGGAAATGGCTTCCTTGGCGACCCCCTCAAAGGTAATGGTGATATTTAAACGCTCCTCGACCGCCTTGTTGCGGTTATACATGGCGTCGTTGAGCAGTTCGCCGTTGAGCTCCTCGGGAACGACAATGCAGTTTGCCCAGTTGCACGCGTCCTGACCGAGAAACAGATATTCATACCCGCCGTAATCGTCACCGGTATAATCGTAAGCGAGTATTTCCTCCGTTTCGGTGTTTTCGGGGATGAATATCGTATCCGAACCGGGCGCGCCGGCGGAATCGGCGGTATCGGCGCAGGAAGCGGCAAAAACAATGGCAAGACACAGAATCAAAAGGAAAGCGGCGGCTCTTGTAAACGGACTGTACATCGTCATTGACTCCTTTTTATGTTTTTAATGCGCCAGATCGGCGCGCGGGAAATAGGTTATTCTCAGCGCGGTGCAGCCGTAGGGGACAAGCTCAAGTTCGAGCTTGTCGGTGACATATGCCCGGCCGTTATCGGTATACGGTTCGAAGGTCTTATAGGCATACGGCGGATATGAATACGGAGCCTTATACGCCGGGACCTTCAGCTTAATCAGGGGCTCCTCCCATACATAGCCGTCTGATGTTTCCGCCCTAATGACCGTCACGTCGGCAGGGCTGATATGCTCATCCACCGCCACGTTCCAGGAAATCAGATGCTTTCTCATCCCCATATCGTCGTATACATCCAGTCCCGAGGGGGGTATGACCGGTGTGACGTTATACCAGTGCCAGCCCTCGGGCAGCGGGGTTGCCGGGCGGCCCGGATATGGAGCCCAGTGTTCGGGAATGGGCAGCGAAAAGAGCAGCGGACCGTATTCGAAGACTATAGGCCGGTTGTTGGCGCGGTCCGAGTCGTTTATGTGTTTTATGCGGACCTTCATCGGAAAACGCACGGTCAGCAGGTCCCGGTCACTCCACAGGCGGCGAATCGGCACATACTCTCCGGGCCGGGCCTCAAGGCCGACCGGGACACCGTTGACCGCGAACACGGCGCCCTCACACCACTCCGGTACCCGCAGATATATCGCGCATTCCAGCGGCTTAGCGGCGGCGAAACTAAAGTCCAGCGTATCACGAAACGGGTACAGTGTATCCAGGGTGACGGTCAGCGTCTTAAAACGCACGGTTGACGGCGCGTATACGGCATAGAACAGGGAATCGCCGTCGGTCAACGCGATACTCCTCACGAATTCCGGCAGGATCCGGACCGATGTCACCGGACAGCAGGCTACCGGTACGCAGGGCGCGTAAACCTGATGTATGCCGTCGGCGTATGATGAATTGTCGGTTGCGAAGATCTGATTGGGGGACGAGAGATATGCAATCGCCCGCTCGTCCTTTTTACGCGCTCCCTGGGCGCCGTTGAATACGACCCGCTCCATATCGTCGGCGTAGCGCGCATCCCCCGTAATACAGGCGAGGTCGGCCAGTGATTTGTTATACATGGTGAAGGCGCAGTATTCGGTCTCCACGTTGGAGCCGACGGGTACGAGATATTCCGATTCGCAGGTTACACCTCCGGTGGCGTGCGTCGCCTTTGCCCTGACCTTTTCATAGGCGTTAACGGCTGCCCGCAGATAAATGTCGTCGCCGCATCCCGCCCAGACCAGGGCAGGATGGCTGATATGGTTGACATAACCCGCGCCGTGGTTGCTGTTGTAGTGCAGGGTCGGGTCCAGCATTGCCTCAAGGGATATGCCGAAGAGGTCGTTACGGGACAAAAAATCGAAATAATCCCTGCAAAAATCCATCAGTCTGCCGTCGCCGGTGCGGAAATAACACTTCATCATGCATTCCGCGATGGAGACGCCGACATAACGGGTCTTTTTGTCCCCGGCCCAGTTTTCGCAAAACCATAGCATACAGCGATAGACGGCGTCAAACACGTCCTCCCGCCCGCGGGCTTCGGCATATGTCAGCAGCGCGGTCATTCCGCAGTTGGTACCCCAGGCGTTGTAGTCGTCAAACATGTTGTCCCCGTCGGTATAGGTACCCAGATAACCGTCCGGACGCCGGTTTGCCATCACCTCGCACACCCATTTGTCCGCCTTTTTGATAAGCCCCTCATCTCCCGAGGTGAAAGCGAGTTGGACAAGACCGTTCCAGTAATTGCCGGATATCTCGGCTCCCCAGCCGGCGCGGCGCTCCGCCCCCCAGCCGTGGTGGGTTTCGTGTGTTGTATACGGCGTGCCGATCATATCAGGCTCCAGCTCATCCAGATGCCCTCCCAGCCCGTCGCATACACGCAGCAACTGCTCCAGCAGCCAGCCCGATGCCTTTACATCTCCCGGCGGCAGCTGCCGCAGAGCGGAATAATTGTTTTTCATATGTTTTCACAACCCCTTATTTGCCTATATTTTGATACGCCTCGATGGTTTTGCCGAGTGCGCTTTGAATGGCTTCCTCTCTGGCGGCATAACCTGACATAAAGTTATTTGCTTTAGCGTCATAGAGATCTTTATTAAGCAATGCAGTTACTTTGCCGAAGTCGAATGCCTCGACAATGTCGTAAACAATGCCTTTGTAAATAATATCAAGCATCAGCGGGGCCCGTTCATCCGGAGCCTTTTTTGTTTTCAACACAACTTCAATGAATACCGGCAGCGTTGTATATGTTGATTCAGCAGCGAGAGCCTCAAGCAATATTCCGGTCATCTCAATTTCGGGATTGTTTACCGGTATTGAAATTGCGCCCGAATTGCCGTATTGTATGGTTGTAAGGTAATCATCCTGCCCGTAATCGTATTTCGGCAAAGGAATGATACCATAAGCAATATCCGTATCGAGCATTCGTGCTACCTGGATCACCTCATAATAGAACATGGCCCGTCCTTCTTCGAACATAAACTGAGGCGAGTGAGCCGATGACCAGTTGTCGGTCACAATCTCTCCCCATGCTATATTTTTACCGAAAATAATATCGCTTATATTGTCAATCGATTCAATCAGCCTTTCATTGTTCAGAGAAAGAACCGGCATATCCTCTTCGTCCTTTGCGGACATTGTATTTCCCATGCCAAACAACAGCGCCGAAATGTACGTATACGAACCGGAAAGCACACCGAATCGGTCGTCCGAGTGAACCATATTGCCGTCACCGTTTAAGTCAGAGGAGGTGAGCGCGGTATAGTCGTTTAAAAGCTCGACGATCCAATTTCCGTCGGCTGAAGTCCGGTAGAGGTCCGGCAGATTATAATCATCAGCCATATCGCGATTAAAGAACATTGCGAATACACGCTGTTTTTCATACAGTACATAATCGCCGGTTATGATATACAGTTTTCCGCCGACGGAAAATCCCTTCTGCGCGCGGCCGTTCCGCCACGGCATCGATATATCCAGATACGGCACGGAATTGAGTTCATAAAAGTAACCGCTGATCGAATTTACGGCCAGCCGCTGGGGTATATCGGCGCAAAAATGATATCGGAAATCCCCGGCATTTATCAGGGTTATGCATGTTTTTGAAGGATCCTCAGCCCCTTCGGCCGTTATTATAATATTGTATTTTTCCTCGATTGTACGATTGCGCGCATAAACGGTGTCGTTCAACACTTCTCCGTCTTCCGATTCCGTATAGTATTCGAAATAATTGTGTATATGGTTTTCACCGCGAAACCACTGCATAAGCCGAAACTCAGATCCGTCAAAATTCTCTTCCGGCAGGTCGGGATATAATCGTTCCACGGACATTAACGCGTCAGCGTCCGTTATTTGCGCCGCGCTTAGCGTGCCGTTTGATTCGCTCTCGCCGGAACATCCGGACACCGCAATCAGCACCGCCATTGTCAACAATAGAAATACCTCGGTTAAAATACATCTAAGCAATTTTATTGCGCACCTCCGATTCCAAAAACGATTTTGTTCCTGCAAGTATGTGTTGTTGTTACTCGCTGAAAACCGGAAAAACTTGACAACAGCCATTATTTATAATATGGTTATATAGGTGTTAGATTGGCTGCGCAATTATTTCTGCAGTTCGGAAAAAGAGGAGTTCAGGGTGTCGATTTTTTTAACCATGACTACATTCTGCTTTTCAAGGGTCGAGGCAATGGCGTTATTACTTTTTGCGAGCATTTCCCGTAAGGTCCCCGTTACCGTTATTGTGAAGACGCTGTAGCATACCGCCGGATCTATGTAAACGCTGTTTGATACCAGGTCGAGCATTTCCACCGAATCGTCATCGGTTACGAATTTTGTAGTGAGTGCGACCTCATAATATGCCGGAGTGACGGTCTTATAACTCTCCGACGCGAAGGCTTCCAGAAAAGCGCCCATCGTCTGGAAATCATCGTCCGATACTGTTATCGGAACGGCGTATACTATAAACTGGTCCTGGCACAAGGTATAATATTCAGTTTGATTTTCATCGCGTTTTGGCATTGGCAATATGCCGTACGAATCATTCATGTTGCGAAAGAGCGGTGTCTCAACGTTGTATAAACGCATATTAATCATCGCGGCTTCGCTTTCGGTGAACTTTTTGTAGACATCTCCGTCGTTTAATTTTCCGACAGGTTCGGTATAAACACCGCCGGAGATAAACAGAGAAAGGATTTTTTCTATGGACGTGACGAAGTTATCCACGTCAATATTGTATTCATAGAAGTTATCTTCCGATTTTTGCGTTGTGCGCAGGTTACAAGACGCCCAAAAACCGTCATTGAGACTGGTATTTGTACCGGTCAGGGTATAAAAGCCGTATCTGTCGCCGGCGTCCCTGAGACTGTCTCCGTTGAGGTCGGCATAACACTGCGCCGCTATGGTGTTTTGATAATCCAGAGTCCATTTGCCGTTTCTGACATAATCATACGGATATTCAACACCATAATCGTCAAACAGATTTTTGTTGAACATGGTTACAAACATATAACGGTAATATCCCGGAGACATCGGTCCTGTGCATATGTATTGACCGTTGCCGACCGATAACGCTTCGTTTATACCCTGCGACCAGTATGTTTTCTCCAGATTGAGATATTGATTATTCTTTAAATTATAAAGGTATCCATTTATTGAACTCGCGGCAAGACCCAATACCCAGTTGGCTACGATATCATATTCCGCCGAAACGGATTAGAT
>JAQVWU010000005.1 GCA_028709565.1 Eubacteriales bacterium | reverse complement strand
CCTGAAATAAAAACCATTTATAAACGATTGCGGCGGGACGGGACTGAGGTTATGCGGGTATGCCTGTCCTATCCTGCATTCTTTGAAAACTTTCAAAGCCCGGAAAACGCCGAAACGCCGGCAATAAAAAAGCTTAACATGTTTTTTGAAAAAATCGCGCAGGCATATCTGCGTTACGCTGAAAGCCGCGTACCCCTCGCCAAACACGGCAGTTCGGTTTTGCTGAGTTCCAAGGCCGGCTGCGAAAACGGGTATATCAGCGTGTATTTTAATATTATAGAATATGAGGGCACCGACCGCAGACCTAAGCTGGTAAACTACCGGCGTTTTTCGTATATCTGGGACCGCGCGGGCGGATATTTAATACCTCCGGAAAAAATATTAAAACAGCCTCACCAAAAAACAGCGAAGCGGCCCCCCGCAAAATATGACGGATATTATTTGGACGGAGGCAATATATACGGCTTTATTAATCATTATCGGAAGGGGAAGGAAGCGGGCAAAAGAAGGTCGGAATATAAGCGATTTATAGAAGAAGAATATATAGGAATGTTATCGGATTGTTAAATTTAATATATAAGTAAAAAATATTAATAAAATGCTTGTAAAATTAAGTAATATATGATAAAATTCTCTCATTGGGATTTCCGGGTTACACGGAATTCAGAGGAAACCGTTTGAGAGCGTTTTAAGAAAGGAAGTTTTCACCGCAGCGCAATAAGCGGGAAAAAACACGAAAAATGTCGACCGAAAGCAATGTAATAGACAAAATAAAAACCGTTGAAGATCAGGCCCTCGCCGTTCGTCAGGGGGCTCTTGAAACCGCGCGGGAGATTAACGCGGAGGCCCTTAGGCAGGCAGCCCGTATAATGGAAAGGGCAGCCGGAGAAGCGGACGCTGCGGCTAAAGATATAATAAGTGCAGCGTCGGAGCGCGCGTCCGCGATTACCGCCGCGGCAGCGATGAGAGCCGATGAGGAAGCCGAAAGGATAATCACCGAAACGGAGCCCAAACTTGACGCTGCCGCTTCGGTTATCATCGAAAGGATACTTAAATAATGGCAATAAGTCCGATGCGGAAATTAACCGCCGTAGTATTGCGTTCGGATGCCGAAACCGTAATCAGGCGTTTGATGTGGTTGTCATGCGTCGAAGTTACGTCCCCGGATATTGAAAGCGGGGATTCGTCCTTTGACAGCGAATATATCAACGCGGAGCGGCAGACCGGCAGGCTGGACAGGGCAATCAAATTATTAAAGAATTATATTCCAAAAGAAAAAAGGACAGGCTTGTTTACCCGCCGTCCGTATATAAAGCAGGAGCGCTACGATGCCGATGAAAGCGTATACGCGGCCGAATACGGACATGCCGAACGCGCGGAAGAGATAAGTCATCGCTCCGCCGAAATAGAAAACGAAAAAATAAGCCTGCAGGGAGACAAAGAGACGCTGCAGCCCTGGACAAGCTGTCCGCTGCCCCTTGACCTGACGGGTACAAAGGAAACCCGCGTATGGTTCGGCACTCTGCCCGCCAGTACAACCGACGGGTCTGTATGGGCGGCGATATCCGATGTGCCCTGTAACGTGGAATTTATAAGCGAGGATTCGGGCGGAAAATATGTCACGGTAATCTTCCATATCTCAGGAGAAGACGCTGTATACGCGGCGATGGCGTCACTGGGTTTTGTTAAACTGGACCGCAGGGAATACAAAGGTACCGCTGCGGCAAACATAGCGCGTATTGATAACGAAATTAAGAAATCCGACATCGAAGCGGCTGCACTGGAAGCGGAATTATATGCCATGGCCGAAAAAATTGACGACTTAAGGCTGGCGTATGACGCGGCCTCGGCAATGCTTTCGGTTATGACGGCAAAAAGAAAACTGGGTGAAACACGGGAAACGGTCATACTCACCGGATGGGTACCCCTTAAAGCAACCGAAAAGGTCGCAGCGCAGCTGGACAAGCTGCACTGCGGGTATGAGTTCGGTGAACCCCGCGCGGGCGACGAGGTACCGATTCTGCTGCAAAACCGCAGGGTCCCCGCGCTGTTTGAACCGGTGATTGAATTATACGCTATGCCGCTTTACGGAACATACGACCCCACCGTGATAATGTCGGTCTTTTACTTTATCATTTTCGGACTTATGCTCGGAGATGTCGTGTACGGTCTGCTGCTGGCGGTCGGAGGGCTGCTGGCGGTCAAACTGCTGGACCTGAATGCCGGTATTAAGCGATTTGTCGGTCTGTTTGCCGTATGCGGCATATCGTGTATTATTTCGGGGATTTTTTTCGGCAGCTATCTCGGCGACCTGCCGGTGGTTTTTCTTGACAGCATGCTGGGCATTAAAATAAACACGCCGGCACTGCTGTTTGACCCGGTTGCCGACCCTATGCTGTTTCTTGTTGTATCCCTCGTCGCGGGAGCCGCGCATCTCATCGCCGGTATGTGCGTAAAATTCTACATTCTGTGGAGCAGCGGTAAACCCTTTGACGCGCTGTTCGATATCGGCAGCTGGTTTGTGCTGTTTGCCGGACTCGGTATATTGATTGTCAACCGGGAAATAGGCCAATATGTCGCGCTGGCCGGGACCGCGTTGATTGTTTTGACCCAGGGCAGAGCGGAAAAAAACATATTTATGAAGCTTATAAAGGGACTGGGAGCGCTGTACGGCATTGTGAATTATGTCTCCGACCTGCTGTCCTATTCGCGCATTATGGCGCTGGGACTGGCTACCGCGGTAATCGCTAGCGTGGTTAACCTGCTGGCGACACTGCCCGGGGATTCGGTAATCGGATTTATTCTGATGGTGATAATCCTCTTGGTCGGTCACACGGTCAATCTGGTAATAAATCTGCTCGGTACCTTTGTGCACACCAGCCGTCTTCAGTACATCGAATTTTTCGGAAAATTCTACGAAGACGGCGGTAAGTTATTTAAACCGGTCCGTGCGGAAACCAAATACACGCATGTTATTCAATAATTAATATTTATATATTTTGGAGGATAAAAAATGGAACCCACAACAACTCTCGAAGCCACATATACATTCGCGCGGTTTTTGAGCGAAGTATTTACAGGGCAGAATCTTGCGCTGTTGGGCGCCTTTCTCGCCGCCGGATTTGCGGGTATCGGGTCAGCCAAAGGCGTCGGAAACGCGGCTCAGGCCGCCGACGGTTTGCTCACCGAAGACCCTGATATGTTCGGCAAAACGCTGCTGCTGGTTGCCCTTCCCGGAACTCAGGGAATATACGGACTTATAACCGCTTTTCTTGTGATGGTAAAAATCGGAATAATCGGTACATCCGTGGAACTTACCATAGGTCAGGGCGGTTATTTGTTGATGGCTTGTCTCCCCATCGCACTGGTAGGTTATGTATCAGCCGATTATCAGTCCAGGGTGGCTGTCGCCGGCATTAATCTTATCGGCAAACAAAAAGACGCGGTGGGTAAAGCGATAACCAATACCGCTATGGTTGAAACCTACGCGATATTGGCGCTGCTTGTGACGCTGCTGATGATTGTGTTCTTTAAATTATGAACGGAATAGAGAAAATCACCGGCAAGATTCTTGATGAGGCCCGCGATTATGCCGCAAAAACAGAGGCTGATGCCAAAACCGAAGCGGCCGGTATAATCGCCGAAGCCGAAAAGGCGGCGTCGAGTCTGATAGACGAAGCCCGTCTGCAGGCGGAAAAAGAAGCCCGGAGCATGGCGGAACGCGCCGGTTCGTCGGCCGGTCTTGCGGGGCGGAACACCGTTCTGGAGGCCAAAAATACCCTTATCGACCGCGCTTTCGATCTGGCAAAACAGAAAATACTGAACCTGGACCGGGATTCATACGGCGCCCTGCTGGCATCGCTGCTCACGGAAGCCGCGGCTGATGTTCCGGACGGCAGGTATGTAATGTCGGTAAACGCAAAAGACAGGGAAACGGCGCAGCGCGTTATAGACGGCGCTGCGGTTGATGTCCTGCTGTCCGATTATGACGCCGATATTGAGGGCGGTTTCATACTGAGGCGGGGGGATATTGAGATTAATTGTTCCGTGGAGAAGATTATCGGCGGACTGCGCCGGATACTTGAAAGCGATGTCTTTAAAGTATTGTTCGGATAATCAAAGACGCGGAAAAGGAGTCAACATGCGTTATGATGCGTTATAAAGAGGACGATTATATATACGGCTCAACACGGGTGCGCGCCGTTGCCGCCCGTACTTTGGTGGGCGAAAACATACGGCGTTCGGCGGAAGCCAAAGACCTTGACGAAGCGTTCAGGATTTTTGACGAGAGCGGCATGCATGTGCCTGAGGGCGATATTGACCGGGCGCTCTCGGACTTCATTGACGGCACATATAAAATTCTCGATGAAACCGCCGCCGACCCGCCTATGTTCAACTTTTTGCGATATCCGTATGACTGCCATAATATAAAAGCCGCCGTCAAGAGCGCCTTTCGCGGCACCGACCCGGCGCGTCTTATGTTCGGCCGCGGCAGCGTGCCGGCCGACGCGATTATACAGGCGGTCGGCGGGCGGGATTTTTCTGCGCTGCCCCACCATATGGCTTCCGCCGCGAAGAACGTCATTGAAACCTATTATCACAATTCCGACCCCGGGCAGATTGACAGCGTTATGGACAGGGCCTGTTTTCTTGACATGTCGGAAACCGCCGGAAAATATGGCCTGATATACCTGCGAAAATTCGTGGAGTATAAAGCGGATACCGTAAATATTTTGACCTGCGTCAGACTTATCAGAATGAATGCCGGCGCCGATTCGGTTGAGCGGTTTATGGTGCCGGGCGGGATAATAAACAACGAACAGCTAAAATCGGTATTTGACGCGGACGGTGTGCGGGAACGCGAAACGCTGCTGTATAACGGGCTGCGAAAAACCCGTTATGCCGCCATGAAATTGGATGCGTCCGACAGTCTTACCGTTATCGAACGCACATGCGAAAATACATTTTTGGATTTTATCGCCGGTGAGGCAAAGCAAAAGTTATACGGTATGGAAATACTGACGGCGTTTGTTATCCTCCGTGAAGCCGAAGTAAAAAACATCCGCATAGTGGTTTCAGGTAAAACGGCGTCCGTTCCGGCTGAAACGATAAAAGAAAGGCTGAGAACCTATGCTTAAAAAATCCGAATTATATAAAATGGCGGTAATCGGTGACAAGGACAGTATAATGGGTTTTATGGCGGTGGGATTTGCCGTCCGCACAGCCGATAACGAACATGAGGCGGTCGGTCATCTGCACGCGCTGGCTGCGGAAAATTACGCGGTGATTTTCATTACCGAACGTCTGGCCGAAAAAGCCGGGGCGGAGATACTGAAATACCGGGATAATCCGCTGCCCGCCGTTATCGTCATACCGGACAAAGACGGCGCGACCGGATACGGCATGAAACTTATAAAAAGATCGGTTGAACACGCGGTCGGCGCGGATATATTATTCAAGAATTAGACAGCGTTGGCGAATAATCCGAACAATCCAAATAATACCGAAAGGAACAAATAAATGGCAGAAGGTAAAATCGTCAGGGTGTCCGGTCCGCTTGTCATAGCGGAGGGGATGCGGGAAGCCAATATGTTTGACGTGGTGCATGTGGGCAGCGAAAGGCTTATCGGCGAAATAATAGAAATACACGGCGACCGGGCGTCCATTCAGGTATATGAAGAGACGGCAGGTTTGGGACGCGGCGATATGGTAGAGTCAACCGGCAGCCCGCTTTCTGTCGAGCTCGGCCCGGGTATTATGACAAATATTTACGACGGCATACAGCGCCCGCTTATTGAAATGCGCGACAGCGTCGGTTCGAACATTATCAGAGGGGTGGAAATTCCCGCCCTGAACCGTGAAAAAATATGGCGTTTCGAAGCGCTCGCACAGGCGGGGGACCGGGTGTCGGCGGGCGATATATACGGCACGGTCAGGGAGAGCGAGGTTGTCACACATAAAATCATGGTTCCGCCTAACGTTTCCGGAGTTATAACCGAAATTGAGAGCGGAGAATACAGAATCACCGACCCGGTCGGCAAACTGCAGGACGATGCCGGTGCTGTCACCGATATCTCGCTTATGCAAAAGTGGCCGGTGCGCCGGGCGCGCCCCTACAGCGAAAAACTGCCTCCCAACGAACCGCTGGTAACCGGACAGCGTCTGATAGATGCTATATTTCCCATAGCCAAGGGCGGCACCGCCTGTATTCCCGGCCCCTTCGGCTCGGGTAAAACGGTTGTACAGCATCAGCTGGCGAAGTGGAGCGACGCCGATATCGTTGTATATGTCGGCTGCGGCGAACGCGGAAACGAAATGACCGATGTATTGATTGAGTTTCCCAAACTTAAAGACCCCAAAAGCGGGAAATCACTTATGGAACGCACCGTGCTCATCGCCAACACATCGAACATGCCTGTCGCGGCGCGTGAAGCCTCCATATATACGGGTATTACGATAGCCGAATATTACCGTGATATGGGCTATTCGGTAGCGGTAATCGCCGACTCTACCTCCCGGTGGGCGGAAGCCCTGCGTGAGATGTCTGGCCGTCTGGAGGAGATGCCCGGTGAGGAGGGTTATCCCGCCTATCTGACCTCAAGACTCGCCCAGTTTTACGAGCGGGCGGGGATGGTCATATGCAGCGGTTCGGATAAGCGTATCGGAGCCATTTCCGCCATCGGCGCCGTTTCACCCCAGGGGGGCGACCTGTCCGAGCCTGTGACCCAGGCAACCCTGCGCATTGTCAAGGTATTCTGGAGTCTGGACGCGGCACTCGCTTACCGCCGTCACTTTCCCGCGATCAACTGGCTGTCTTCATACTCGCTGTATAAAGAACGCCTGGGACCCTGGTTCTCGGAAAATGTGGCAAAGGACTGGCAGGCAAAGACAGAGGAGATCATGCGGCTGCTTTCACTGGAAAGCGAGCTTGAGGAAATAGTCAGGCTGGTGGGTATGGACGCGCTGTCCGCCGAGGACCGGCTGGTTCTTGAAGCTTCAAGATCCATCCGCGAGGATTACATTCAGCAGGATGCCCTGGAGCCCGCCGATTCCTATACGCCCTATCATAAGCAGTACGCCCTGATGACGCTGGTATTGTCTTATTATACTAAATCAAAAAAAGCCATAGAATCGGGTGCGGATATCGAAAAAATTGTCGTTTTGCCGGTCAGGGAACGCATAGGGCGCGCCAAAACGGTTCCTGAAAATGAATGTATAAAAATTTATGCGGAAATTGAAAGCGAAATGGACGCTCAGCTGGACGCCTTAACCGTCGGAGCGGAGGGAGGCTCGTTATGATTAAAGAATACAGGACCATAGAGGAAGTCGCCGGGCCCCTGATGCTTGTGCGCGATGTCGAAAATGTAAAATATGATGAACTCGGCGAAATCGAACTGCCTTCGGGTGAAACCCGGCGCTGCCGTGTGCTGGAGGTTGATGACCGCAATGTGCTGGTACAGCTGTTTGAAAGCTCCGCCGGTATAAATCTGGCCCGCAGCAAGGTTCGTTTTACCGGCAGCGGTGTCCGGCTCGGGGTATCCCGGGATATGCTCGGACGGGTATTTAACGGTATGGGCGAGCCGATAGACAAAGGCCCCCGCATCATCGCCGATGAGCTTTCGGACATAAACGGCGCCTCCATCAATCCGGCGGCCCGTGCCTATCCCGATGAATTCATTCAGACCGGTATCTCCACCATCGACGGGCTAAACACCCTTGTCCGCGGTCAAAAGCTCCCCATTTTCTCGGGTTCGGGTTTGCCCCACGCAAATCTCGCGGCGCAGATTGCGCGTCAGGCAAAGGTGTTGAATTCCGATTCTCAGTTTGCGGTTGTGTTTGCCGCGGTAGGCATCTCCTTTGAGGAAGCCGACTTTTTCATAACCGACTTTAAGAAGACCGGCGCAATCGACCGCACGGTATTGTTTATAAATCTCGCGTCCGACCCCGCGATTGAACGTATAGCCACCCCCCGTATGGCGCTGACCGCCGCCGAATATCTTGCATTTAAATGCGACATGCATGTGTTGGTAATAATTACGGATATTACGAATTACGCCGAGGCGCTGCGGGAGGTTTCGGCGGCGCGCAAGGAAGTTCCGGGAAGACGGGGATATCCGGGTTATCTGTATACCGACCTTGCGACAATATACGAACGGGCAGGCAGAAAACTGGATTCCGAAGGCAGCATCACCATGATCCCCATATTGTCCATGCCCGAGGACGACAAGACACACCCCATCCCCGACCTTACGGGTTATATTACCGAAGGTCAGATTATCCTGTCCCGCGACCTGAACCGCCGCTCGATTGCGCCGCCCGTTGAGGTACTGCCCTCGCTCTCCCGTCTCAAAGACAAGGGTATAGGCCAGGGCAAGACCCGTGAGGACCATTCCGGTGTAATGAATCAGCTGTTCTCAAACTACGCCCGCGGCAAGGAAGCCAAGGAACTAATGGTCGTATTGGGCGAAGCCGCGCTTACCGAAACGGACAGGCTGTACGCCCGTTTTGCCGATGAATTTGAAGCCGAATATATTAACCAGGGCTTTCATACCAACCGCTCTATTGAGGAAACTTTGGACATCGGATGGAAACTGCTCGGGATATTCCCTAAGGGCGAACTCAAGCGTATAAAACCCGAATTCCTGGATAAGTATTACAAGGCAGCCGAATAGATGACCCGAGGTGAATCATGGCAGAGATAAAAGTAAATCCCACGCGCATGGAGCTCAAAAAGCTTCAGCTGCGCCTGAATACGGCAAGACGCGGACACAAACTGCTCAAGGATAAACGCGATGAGCTCATGAAACAGTTTCTCGACATTGTCCGAGAAAACAAGCGGCTTCGCGAAACGGTCGAGGGCAGCCTGGTATCGGTGCACCGCGGTTTTTCAACGGCGGCAGCCGTCTCATCGCCGGAAATGCTGGAAACCGCCCTTATGCTGCCAAAAAAAGAAAGCGATTTGTCGGTCTCGTATAAGAACCTTATGAGTGTCAACGTTCCCCGCTTCAAACCGATGCAGGACATGGAAGCGGGAGGCGGCATTCTGGACAGTCTGAATTACGGCTTTGCCTTTACTTCAGGAGAACTGGACTCCGCGGTTTCCGAACTCTCCCGGCTGCTGCCCGACATGATACGTCTGGCCGAAGCGGAAAAAGCCGCTCAGATGCTGGCTGCCGAGATTGAAAAAACCCGCCGCCGGGTAAATGCCCTCGAATACATCATGATACCGCAGCTGCAGGAGGGTATCAGATCCATTACAATGAAACTGGACGAAAACGAGCGCGGCAACACGACCCGCCTGATGAAGGTAAAGGATATGATGATAGAGAAACAGTTTGCGGCAAAAAGGCAAACCGCTCACCCGCAATAATACTCCGGCTGATTTATAAGAAACGAGAACTTATTATATAAATAGGTTCTCTTTTATATACGGTTGATTTTAACTGAAAGCAATGATATAATATTAGAAAATATTATAATATGCGAGGTATTGCCGTGGAAAAAATTAACAAGATGCTCGCCGGGGAGATACAAAACAGGGAACTGCCGAATCTTTGCGTATCGGACCGGTTTACCGAACAAAGACGCGCGGAGCTGCTGGATATTTTGATGCATAATATCTACGGCAGAACCCCTCCCCCGCCCGTTCATGTAAGGGGGAAGGTGACCGCGACCGACCAACGGTGCTGCGCGGGCAAGGTAACCGAACAAAAAATCACCGTTGCCTTTGACACCCCGAAGGGTGATTTTGAACTGCCCTTCGATCTTTTTATACCGAAAGAGGTTAATTTGCCGCCGGTGATATTGCACATTGCCTTCAGACCCGTACCTGACGGTTACATACCCGTCGAGGAAATTACCGACAACGGATTCGCTTTGGCGGTGGTCTGTTATAACGATATTATAAAAGACACCTGCGACGGCGATTTTGACCGGGAACTCGGGGGAATGTTCCGCGAAGGCGGACAGCGTGCACCCGACGAATGGGGTAAAATCGGCATGTGGGCATACGGTGCAAGCCGTGTTATGGATTACCTGCTTACCCTTGACAGTATTGATAAAAACTGCGTTTCGGTCATGGGTCATTCACGGCTGGGCAAGACGGCGCTGTGGTGCGGCGCGCAGGACCGGCGCTTCTTCGCGGTGATGTCAAACGAGTCGGGCGTCGGAGGTGCGTCGGTATTAAAACACGGCAGCGGGGAAAAGGTAACCGATTTTATAAGATGCGGGAGTATTGACTGGTTCTGCGAGAATTTCAGAAGCTTTGACGGCAGGGAAAACAAAATGCCCTTTGACCAGCATTTTCTGCTGGCATGTATCGCGCCCCGGTATTTATATGTCGCAAGCGCCGAGATCGATAAGGGGGCGGACCCCCTGTCGGAATTTTTATCCTGCTGCGCTGCAAGCGAAGCGTATAAAGCGCTGGGCTTAGATGGGATTATAACCCCCGATGCATATCCGGAACCGCCCGTCTCGCTGCATGAGGGCAGAATAGGATATCATATAAGAAAGAATCTGCATTATCTGAGCCGGTATGACTGGAATGAGTTCATGAGGTTTATAAAACTTAAGGCGCCGGCGAAGATTAATTGACAACTGTCAGCGAAGATTAATTGACAACCATCTTGAAATACTGCGCTAAATCTGTTATAATAACAATAATAATCCTGAAAAATCAATAAAAAGGTATTATACAAGGAGGCGGAATTTTATGAAATATATTGCCGGAGGGAAAATAATAATGCCGGACGGTATTGTCACCGGACGCGCGCTGGCTTATAACGAAAAAATCGCCGGTCTGACCGATGACATACCGTCGGGAGCGGAGGTTATAGACGCTGAAGGCCGTTTTGTGTCACCCGGTTTTATCGATATCCATGTTCACGGTTATATGGGGGAGGATGTATCGGACGGCAAGGCGGAGGGCCTGAAGGTTATCGCCGGGGGCATAATTGAAAACGGTGTGACATCCTTTTTGCCCACCACGATGACCGTTTCGGAAGGGGAAATAAACGCGGCTTTTGATTCGGTTCGCAGTGTGAAGGAAAAAAGCCGTTCCTGGAAGGGCGCTGAAATTCTGGGGGTACACGCCGAGGGGCCCTTTATAAACCCGTCAAAAAAGGGCGCTCAGGCAGCGGAAAACATTAAGAAACCCAATGCCGCATTTATTATGAAAAACGCCGATATTATAAAGTCCCTGACGATGGCTCCCGAAACCGATGACGATCACGCCTGTATAAAGCATCTTGCGGCAAAAACGGATATACTGTTATCCATGGGACATACCGACGCGACATTTGAAGAGGCGATGAGCGCCGTTGAGGACGGTATAGGTCACGCCACACATCTCTTCAACGCCATGTCCGCCCTCGCCCACCGCAATCCCGGGGTTGTGGGAGCGGTGCTGGCGTCCGATATTTCCTGTGAAATCATTGCCGATACATTCCATATCCATCCCGGACTGTTTTCCATTGTCGCCGGTCTGAAACAGAAAAAGCTGGTTTTGGTGACCGACTGCACGCGCGCGGGAGGAATGCCCGACGGTGAATATTCGCTGGGCGGACAGCCCATCTTCCTCAAGGGTATCGAATGCCGGCTCGCCGACGGAACCATCGCGGGCAGCGTGCTCAGGCTTAACAAGGCCGTTGACAATATGCTAAAACACACCGAACTGCCCTATGAAGCGGTTATCGACATGGTGACAATCAACGCCGCGCGCATTATCCATGAGGACGGCCGTCTCGGTTCGCTGGGGGCAGGCAAAGATGCCGATATTGTCATCTTTGACGATGAGATAAATATTTACAGGACCATAAAAGGCGGCAGAACCGTTTATACCGTTTAAAAAAATAAAGAAAAGTGATGGTATCAGTTATGAATATAAAAGTTAAGGCTCCCCTTGACCCCGAATTTATGCCCATGGCGGTTGTTTACCGTGATTTTACCGAAGCGGCCAAAAAAGCGGGCGGACAGAAACTGGTAATGGCGACGGTCAGAAGCCATGGTTATGTGTCGGCCTTTGAAGTGACCGTTTTTCCGGACGGAACGGGGCATGACGACGAAAACTTCGCGTTTGTCGAGCGCATCGTAAAAACACTGCTGTGGACCCGGGGAGGATATAAAATAATTATAGCCGGTTCCCGTGTCATCGCGGACAAAATCGCCGCGGCGTACAGCCCCGGCGGTCTGCGTGAATTTGACCGCGGTTTTATGTCCCGGGTGTTTGAAAGGGAATTTGAGGTCGAATGGAAACCCATCGGTGAAGCCCCCGTTACCCGTGAGTCCGCTTCCCCCGTAGGACGCCATCTTGACGGAAACCGTATCGGTTTTGACGCCGGCGGCAGCGACCGAAAGGTCAGCGCCGTTGTTGAAGGGGAAGCGGTATTTTCCGAGGAGGTTGTATGGTTTCCCAAAATAAATTCAGACCCCTCTTACCATTACGCCGGCATACAGGACGCCATTAAAACAGCGGCGGCTCACATGCCTTCGGTCGACGCGAACGGCGTGAGCACCGCCGGAGTGGTTATCGACAATAAAATCATGGTCTCATCATTGTTTTTAAAGGTTGCCGACGAGGATTTTGACAGAACGGTAAAGAATATATATACCGATATCGCGAAGGAAATCGGCGATGTACCGATAGAGGTGGCAAACGACGGCGACGTGACTGCTCTTGCCGGCGCCATGGACCTCAATGACGTTAATATACTGGGCATCGCCATGGGTACGAGCGAAGCCGGCGGCTACGTCGACGGCGCGGGAAATATAACGGGATGGCTCAACGAGCTGGCGTTCGTTCCGGTGGATTTTAACAAAACCTCGCGTTATATGCAGAGAGGTACGGGTATTGACGAATGGTCGGGAGATTACGGCTGCGGTGTGAAATATTTCTCCCAGGACTCGGTCATAAAACTGGCGCCTGAAGCAGGCATTGAACTGGACGCCGACGCCTCTCCCGCCGAAAAACTGAAAACGGTGCAGGACCTTATGAAAAAGGCTGACCGCCGCGCCGCTTTGATATATGAAACCATAGGCGTATATTTCGGTTATGCGGTGGCGTATTACGCATTGTTTTACGATATAAAGCATGTGCTGCTCATGGGGCGTGTTTCGTCGGGTGACGGAGGCACGTTATTGCTTAAAGAAGCCAACCGGATACTCAAAGAAGAGTTCCCCGAACTTGACAAACGTTTGACGATTCATCTGCCGGACGAGAGCAGCCGCCGCGTAGGTCAGTCGATAGCCGCGGCAAGTCTGCCGGATATACACTGAATGCAAAGAGGCGGGAATGACCCGCCTCTTTTGAGCCGCCGAATTGTTTACAAAACATCAAAACGACGTTATATATTCTGTGGTAGTATTTAAAAAACCAGAAAAACCGGGAACATTTATGCCAATACCAGGGCTTTTCAAAAAAAAGAAAAAACGGGAAACGGAGACGCTTGTTCGTGTAAAGGCGGATGGAGACACAGGGCTTACCCGCGAACAGGTCCTTGCCCGTATCAGAGGCGGGTATGTTAATACCGCAGTTGACCCGCCGTCAAAATCGGTTCGACAGATTGTCTTCGGCAATCTTTTTACTTATTTCAATCTGATTTTCTTCGTACTTGCGATCTTCGTTATCGCTGTGGGCGCTTATAACGACCTGCTTTTTTTACCCGTTGTCATAGCCAATATACTCATAGGCACCGTCCAGGAGATAAAAGCCAAGCGCACCCTGGACAGTTTGACTCTGCTTACGGCTGCCCGTGTGCAGGTGGTGCGGGAGGGCAGGGTAATTGAGACAACGCCGGAAAATCTGGTAGTCGACGATGTTGTTATCTTCGGTCCCGGGTCTCAGATATGCGCCGACGCGACGGTGCTGTCCGGCGAGGTGACGCTGAGCGAGGCGCTGGTGACCGGAGAATCGGATGAAATTATAAAAAAAGAAGGCGGCGAACTTATTTCAGGCAGCTATGTGATTTCGGGCAGCTGCCGCGCGCGGCTTGAACGGGTAGGCGCCGATTCGTTTGTATCGAAGCTTGCCATAGACGCCAAAAAAACAAAAAAGAAATTCGGACCCGGTATGATGCGTTCGCTCACGCTGTTGATAAAAATCATCGGATTGGTAATTTTGCCCGTCGGCATAATTATGTTTTATAAACAGACAAATATACTGGGCATGTCGGTCAGGGACAGTGTGGTCAGAACCACCGCAGCCCTGATAGGCATGATACCGGAAGGATTGTATCTGCTTGTCAGCGTGGCTCTCGCGGTAAGCGTGATAAGACTGGCGCAAAAGAAAACACTGGTTCACGAAATGGGCAGTATCGAAACACTCGCCCGGGTGGATGTGCTGTGTGTCGACAAAACCGGCACCATAACCGAAAACGAAATGCGGGTTGACGATATTATACCGCTCAATCCGGAGATGTATGACAAAAAAGCACTGACAGCCATCATGAAGGACATTACGGGCAATCTGGAAGCCGATAATAACACGATGCTCGCTCTTAAATCGTATTTTTCCGGAAACGGATATCGCCGGGCGCAGCGTGTGGTTCCGTTTTCATCGACAAACAAACGCAGCGCCGTTTCCTTCGGACCGAATGAAAACTATGTGATCGGCGCACCCGAATCTATATTGGAACGGCAATACCGGCATTACAGGGAAATGACGGACGACTATGCCGCCCAGGGGTATCGGGTATTGCTGCTCGCCTCGGCTGACGGACCGATACCAATGGCGCTGGTGCTGCTGTCCAACCCCATACGCCCGCAGGCAAAGGCGACCTTCGCATTTTTTGAGCGTCAGGGTGTGGCTGTCAAGGTGATTTCCGGTGACAACCCGATAACCGTTTCCTGTGCCGCCCGGATGGCGGGTATACCGATGGCTGAATCGTATATCGACGCCTCGCAACTGGACACCCCGGAGAAACTGCAGGAAGCGGCGACGGAATATACCGTATTCGGGCGGGTTACTCCCGAGCAAAAACGACAGCTTGTCCGCGCCATCAGGAAGAGCGGTCATACCGCAGCGATGACCGGAGACGGGGTAAACGATGTGCTCGCGCTTAAAGAAGCCGACTGCAGCATAGCGATGGCCTCCGGCAGCGACATAGCCTGCCGGGTATCGCAGCTTGTCCTGCTGGATTCGAATTTCGCGTCCATGCCCTTGGTTGTGGCTGAAGGCAGAAGGGTTATAAACAACATCGAACGCTCGGCTTCTCTGTTTCTGGTTAAAAATATATATTCGTTTTTCCTGGCTCTGATATCCATCGCGGCAGTGTTCGGATATCCTATCGAGCCTTCTCAGCTGTCGCTGATAAACCTGGTCACCATCGGCATTCCTTCCTTTGTTTTGGCCCTCGAACCCAATACAAACATCGTAAAGGGCAAATTCCTGCGCAATGTACTGTATCGCGCTCTGCCGGCCGCGCTGACAAATCTGTTTTTAACCGTCGGTGTGGTCCTATTTTCCTTTGCGTTTGAGCTGGACAGCGCGCAGACATCGACCATAACGGCGCTGCTGGTCGGTATTGTGGGATTGATAATGTTATTCAGGGTATGCCGGCCCTTCAACAGACGCAGAATAATATTATTAGTATCCATGTGTATGATGTTTATTGTCGGTATTGTGTTTTTCGGTGACCTCTTTTCCATAACCCCGCCGGACATGGGCAGTTTGCTCATCCTCATCGTGTTCGCGCTGCTTGCGTATCCGGCTATGCGCTGCTTTTCCATATGGCTTGACGGAGCGGGCGGGCTTTTCAGGACAATCAAAACAAAATTAAAAGCCAAAATCAAATTAATCATCGCCCGCGGCAAACGGCGCATATAGGCTATTTTTATGATAATAAATCCAAATATAGAGTTTAGGACATAATGCTATTATGAGTTATCCCGATTTAATGTTTCTTTCCGGGCGGGGAACGGTGAAAACCGACCCTTCGGTGTTTGAGGACCTGAAACTCAACGCGTTGATTCGCGAAGATATTACTCAGGTCATGCGCAATGTCTGCTGCGCGGAGGATATCCTGGCGCGTCAGGACATGTTTCGCGCGATTGCGGCGCCCAAAACCCGAAATCATTTCAGAAAGCTGTCGGATGATATGCAAAGGGTATCCTCCCTCGCCGAGCGATATGCCGATGCGCGGTGCGATAATGAAAGAAACTTTTTATATCTGAATCTGGCCGGTGAACTTTCGGAATTTTTTTCTGACGCGGCATCGCTTGAATGCGATAATATCTTATATAAAAGATTCCGCGATTATTTTATCAGCCGGCTGTCCCGCGGCAACTGCAGACAACTGATGACCGATACCGAAACGCTTTTGCCGAAGGTGCGCGGAGCGTTGGTGAGCAACTATAAACTTGCGGACAATAAGCTGCGTATTGCCGATGAAAAACCGGTAACCTATATGTCGCGACTGCTGGAATGCGCCGCAAATCTCGGTCTGACCGGCGTTAAGCCCCAGCGTATGGCGCCCAAAACGCTGGATCCGAGTATTATCAATGCCACGGCAAAGCTGTATCCCGATATATTTGCGTCGGTTGCCGCCTTTTATAATAAGCATAAGAATTTTTTTGAACCGGAAATATTGCGCTACAAAGCGGAAATCGATTTTTATCTGGTTATAGCCGAGATGGCTGACCGTGTTAAAGACGCGGGCATACCGGTGATCTTTCCGAAGATTTCGGATACGCCGCGTATTGACATAATCAACGCCTACGATATTACGCTGCTGACAAAGGGTGAAAAAAACATAATTCCCGACGATATTTCGTTTTATACAAACGAGCCGTTTTTCTATCTGACCGGAGCCAACGGGGGCGGGAAAACCACATATCTGCGCACCGTCGGTGTTTGCTGTCTGTTATTTGCCAACGGCTGTCCCATACCCTGTGACAGCGCCGAAATTTATCCGCCAAAGGGTGTGTTTACGCATTTTCCCAGAGATGAGCGTTTTAACAACGCCGGCCGTTATGCCGAAGAACAAAACCGGATTGATATAATGCTGCAAACCCTGGAGGAACTTAGCGACGGACAGGGGTATTCGCTGGTGCTGCTCAATGAGACCTATTCGACTACCAGCGAAGAGAAGGCATGCCTGCTTACCTCACAGCTTGCGGAAAAGCTTTATCACAGCGGCAATTTCGGTATATATGTGACACATCAGCATTCGGTTGGCGAGACTGTACCCTATCTGAACGTACTGGTTGACAGGGATGACAGCAACCGCCGTACCTTCAAGGTGGCGAAGCAAAAGAGCGTATACAGTTCGCTGGCTTACGATATCCTTAAGAAATACCGGCTGACCGGCGAGGACCTTGACAGGAGATTCATATGAAATTCAGTCTGCTTTATCCCGCTCCGCACGAGGGCGATATAGATATATATGAGGAGCGCGAAGAAAATGACGTGCTCTACGATCTGTCAATCGACCGCGCCATATCCGCAATCTGTCCGGACCACCGGCGTACCGATTATTTTCTTTCGGTATTGCGCAAACCGCTGGTTTCACATGAGGATATAGTATACCGTCAGCATCTGCTGGGCGACTTTATCGAATACCGCGAATTGTACGACGAACTTAAACTGATTTTCATGCGCTATGATAAAATCAAAAGCGATTGGGTGGAACTGCGTTCAAATGCCTATCCGAGCGGTTCGACGTCCAACTCTGAGGCCCTGCTGGACTATACCTTTTCTTCCCTTAAGGTCACGGCGATCTTTCCGCATACGATTATATCGTTTTTTGAGGCTATATACGATACGCTGGAAAAGTTTAACATCTCTTCCGAAGCGCTCAAGAAGATGCGCGAATTCTGCCGGGATATGATCAACAACAATTCGCTGAATGAAATCGCTTACATTTCCGCTTTATTTCAATATCATATGCCCGAGGATTATGATTTTTCCGTATTATGCGTGCTGGACAGCACACTAAGGCTTGTCGAATGTGAATTGTCGGATATATCCGAAAAAAAGAAAAAAAATAACGCTATTATGCGTCTGTTTGATTTGAAAAAGAAGAATGGTGAGGACGGTTCCGGAGTGGTGAGTACCGGTCCGGACGCGGTGGACAACGCGCGTTTTATTCTCACGGAGGCCCTTTATCACATCGATGCCGCGCTGACCGCGGTTACCAATAATGTCTACGAAATATTCTACGGGCTGTCCCGGGAACTGATGTTCTACGAGGTCGCGCTCAAGTATGCCGAATATATCACCGAACTCGGCATTCCGCTCTGTGTTCCGGCAATCCGCCCGTGTGAGGACGATATTATCAGCGCGCGCGGTCTGCGTGACCTGCTGCTCGCCTCTCAGGGAAAAAATGTCGGTGAGATTATACCCAATGATGTGTGTTTCGGATCGGGCGACCGGGGTGTGCTGATTCGCGGCAATAACAATACCGGAAAAACCACCTACCTGCGCTCTATAGGAATTGCCCAGATTTTCGCACAGGCAGGTCTGCCGGTCTGCGCCGAAAGCGCGGAATTAAGCATACGGAGTGCGGTTTATACCCACTTTTCATCTGCCGAAGAGGATTTCAAGGAGGGCGACACTTCAGGGCGGTTTGAAGGCGAGGTCAAACAGATGGCACATATAATGAATATGGTTAAGCCGTATTCGCTTGTACTGCTCAACGAGACCTTTCAAACCACCGCATACGCCGAGGGGTCCGTGGGTATATACAATATAATATCGGCTTTCGGCAGAATAAATACCAAATATATATTTGTCACTCACCTGCTCAAGCTTTTTGACATGTGCGCCGGCGGCAGCGTGCGACTGATGGAAACGATGGGAACATTGGATACTACGGAAACCGCCGATGAGAAGGTAAAATACGTGATAAGCGATATTAAAACAGGCTAAACGAGTTTAATATGTCTGAAATCCGCGATGCTCTCCATTATCAGGGCGTCGCGTTTTTGCGCCGTCAGCAGTATAATCTGATATCCCCTTTGAGCGTATTCGGCAAGCAGTCGGAAGGTCAGCTCAAGCCGGCGGTCATCAAGCCGTGCAAAGCTTTCGTCAAATATGACCGGGGGAACCGAAGCACGGTAAATAAAGTTCATGAGCGCCAGCCGCAGGCTGATATAGGCGAGATCCCTGGTGCCGGCGCTCATATATTCGACACCGCGGGTATCGGCTCCCCTGTCACGGACTGTATAAACCAGGCTCATATCCGTTCCTATGCCGACCTCGCCGTATCGTCCGTCGGTGACGGTTTTAAGCAGTTTGCCCGATTCCGCCGAAAGGTTTGGGGTGATATTCGAGCGCAGATTTTCCGCTGCCGCGGTCAGCATTTCGCCCGCCAGCACACAGGCGCGGTGACGTTTCGAAGCGGAGGCAATCTCCTCGTCCAGCGCGTATATACGATCGGCAAGCTGGGCGGGTTTTTCGGTCACAGCCCGCAGCTCGGTCAGCTGATTTTCCAGCAGGTGGCAGCGTTCGACAAGGGAAGCGTTCTGCTTTCGCGTGAAATCGCAATTTGTCCTCAGCGTCGATATGTTTTGCCTGTCTTTTTCAGAGTCAAAATTATACTTTTCAAAATCATCGGATAAACCGGTATATGAATCGCGGACCGCCGCCTCGTCATACCCGACAAGCAGTTCTTCGTACTGCCTGATTTCGGTACGCAGGTTTTCCAGCCCGGATATACGCTTTTGGGAACGGGCAAACATGTTTTCTGCATCGGTTACCGCACCGTTGACCGTATCTCTGCCCCATTTGCGCAGCAGGGCGTCCAGTTCTTTTTGTTTCCCCTCCAGTTTTGAGGCGCAGGTACCGTGCTTTGTGTCAATTTCGGCCAGGCGGTCGTAATATAAACCGAGTTTGATTTCATGCGAACGGCTTTCGTCCAGCAGCCTTTCCAATTCCCGTGTGTTATTGGCGCCCAGTCTGCGCAGTATATCATCGGTATCCTGCCGGGGTGCCAGAGCCGATTTGAAGCATATAACCGCTGCAGCCGCTGAGGCAATCATAGCGGCGGCCGTTATCGCCGTAAAAACAGGGAATCCTTTGAGATATAAAACCCCGGCCGCTGTCAGCAGGCTCAGGGTGATTATAATCGCGGCAATACCGGCGAGGCGGCGGAATTTGATTTTGCGCATGTTTGTTTCGGCGCGGCTGAGGATTTCATATTTGCCGCCCAGTCCGCCGATTTCCGCGATAAGGGCTTCGTCCCCCTCTTTGTCCGGTTCCGACGCGACGTGACGGGCGCGTTCTTCATCAATCGAATGCACTTCAGCGCGCAGGTGCCTTATTTCAATGTCAAGTTCCTTAAGCTTTGCCGTATACGTGCTGTCGGGTATGAAACCCAGATGGGTATTATCGGCAATGCTTTTTTTATATTCGGCTTCCAGCCCCGCTTCCTCCGCCCGCAGTGCGTGCAGCCTGTCAAAATTTCTGATGGCGGTATCGGTGTTGTAAAAATTCAATCGCAGTTCAAGTTCATACAGCTTATTTTTATTGGCTTCGAGATTTTCACGGGTATCGGACAGAGAACTCTCGGTAAGTATAATCTTCTTATTGCCTTCGGAAGCGCGGTAAAGCCTGGCGTCAAGGTTCTCACGTTCTTTTTTGAGTTCGGCTATACGTCCGCCCTTTTCGTTTTTATGCAACAGAGATACCCTTGCCTCATCGAGCTTTTTTTGCGCTTTTTGTATACTGACCGCCTCGTCACCCGAGAACAGGATATTCTCCAGCGCTTCATAAACACCTGTTCCGTCGATCACCGCACCCTGCGCCTGGGTGACATGGGCGGTATGATAATACAGTTCGGCGGGAACACCCAAAAACACCTCGCCGGGTACGCTGCCCTTCATGCACACGGTGTTGCCGGTCAGTTCAATGATTTTTACCCGGTCCCGTCCGTTCGCGGACGACTCGCGCTCTATCCTGTAGCGCTGCCCGTCGGCTATGATTTCGAGATAACCGTTAGCTGCAGAACTACCGCGGTTAAGTCTGAGCGCCTTTTCGTTTCTGTCTCTGTCAAAACCATATAAAATATAGGCGCAGAAAGCCGCGGCGGTTGTTTTTCCCGCTTCGTTGGGTCCTTCTATAACGTTTATGCCGCTGTCGGGTTCCAGTGTAAAATCGCGCAGCCCTCCGAAACAGCCTATATACAGTTTTTCGATAGTCATGTTTATTTTTATACGTCTTTCTTTATATATTTTATACGGACTTTCTGTATCCGGTGGCAAAATCGACAATGTTTTCAAGATTTTCGAGGTCTTCCGTATGATAACGCCTTAGATTATTGACACAGATATCGGCTATGTTCTCATAGGTATCACGCAGATGGAAATGACCGGAAATATGGGGGGTAATCAACGCGTTCTTGCATTGCCACAGCGGATGGTCGGCGGGCAGCGGTTCGGGGTCGGTTACATCCAAAGCGGCGGCGTATAAATTGCCGCTCCTGAGCGCGTCATACAAAGCCATCGTATCCACCGCGCTGCCCCGTCCTATATTCAGCAGCACTGAGTCGTTCTTCATGGCGAAGATGCGTTCGCGGGACATTATATTGGCGGTTTCGGCGGTGCCCGGCAGTGTGAGGGCGACGATATCGGCGTCCGGAAGCAGGCAGTCCAGCTTTTCGGAGGTGTAGAGTTCATCGACATAGGCCGGTTTCGGCGAATCGGTGCGTTTTATGCCGACTATATATCCTCCGAGCGCCTTCATCCTCCGCGCGAACTGACCTCCGATATCGCCCATACCGACGACAAGGGTTCGGGTGCCTTCAATTCGTCTGACGCTGCCCCGGTCAAGCCACAGCGCGTTGTTCTGATTGTCGCGGTACAGATGAAGCTTTTTATACAGCATGGCGACACAGGCGACCATATGCTCCGATATGGCCAGACCGTATGCGCCCGAACAGTTGGTCAATACGCAGCCTGCCGGCAATACGGAGGGACGCGAGTATGGTTCTGTCCCCGCTGTGGATAATTGTACCCATTCGAGCTTTTTAAGCCGCGCGAGATCACCGGCGGGCGGGTTGCCGATTATGGCGGAAACCTCGTTGAGCTGTCCGGCGTCGAATTTGAATATTAAATCATAACCGGGCGCGGCATCGACAAGCCGCTTTTTTTCTGTTTCTTCGAAGGAGACGAGAATCATGATTTTTTTCATATTTCTATTTCTTTCTGTTTCAATTTACCTGTTATTTTTATATAAATTATAGTATATCAAAGAGCTCGTCAAGGGAACGTATTACATATGTGCATACGGCGCCGCTTTCGTTTACGAGATTATCGGCATTGTACCAGCAGGTATCTATTCCCGCCCTGTTGCCTCCCGTTATATCCCCCGAGAGGGAATCGCCGATTATAACGGTCCGGCTGCGGTCAAAGTTTTCTATATTGCCGAAAACATACTCGAAATAACCGATATGCGGCTTGGGGTATCCGGCTGTTTCGGAAACAAATATATCTTTAAAGTATGGCGACAGCCCGGAACGGGCAAACCTGCTTTGCTGAACGTTGGTTTCACCGTTTGTGACCAGATACAGCCTTCTGTCCCGCGACAGTTTGCGGCATACCTCCGCCGCGTTCTCCAGCAGATAACCGCAGAGCCCGAGCTGTCCGAAATAAAAACGGTTTAACCCGGCGGCGTCGGCGACAAGATTATATTTTTCGGTGTATCGTCTGAATCTCTCAATGAACAGCTCCGGTTTTGTGATTAATCCGCTCTCAAAGTCTTTCCACAGACCGTCGTTTATCGTGTGATAATCGCAGTAAAGCGAATGTGAATAAGGCAGATTAAAAGCCCGCATCGTTCTTTCAAAAGAGACCTGTTCGGCTTTTTTGAAATCCAGTAATGTGCCGTCGGCATCGAACAGTATGATATTATAGTCCATAATTTAATTCTATTATTTAATTCGGTAAAACTCCGGTTTGTTTTTGTCTTATGATTTTGTGTTTGCGTTTATTTCTATTCCGCCGGTATGTCGCTGCCGGCGAGGGCGGAGAAACCGTATCGCAGGGCCAGCGCAGCGTCCGATCTGTCCGCTTCATCCCCCTGCAGCAGAGGCAGCAGACATCTGAAGTATTCACCGCGTATGGTTTGATCTTTTTCGAGCAGCGCGTAATCGAACAGCGGAAGGGTATTGTTTTTGATCTGAAGGGAAAACAGGTTCTCAAGATTTTGCCGTATAATACTCTCGGACAATATAAGCGAGGGCGATATCTCCCCTTCAAGCACCAGTCTGAGCGAGGTATCGTTTCCGTATTTTTTTTCGACCGCCGCTGATATTTTATCGTAAACTGCTTCCGCGTCGGTCATGCCTGTCAGATTAAGGGTTAATATTTCATAACGCCGTTTGGAAAAGCGCAGTCCGCGTATGTCGGCTTTACAGACGCCGTCGGTTTTATTGATGCTTCCGAACAGCGCTCCTTTATACCCGCATTCACCGAAATCGCGTCCTTCGAGGCAGCCGCTGTAACCGTAATATACGCCGTTTGCCAGACTGACACCGTCGCTGTTGTGAATATGGCCGAGGGCGACATAATCAAACCCGCCGGAGGTTATGTCGGTCAGCTTTATCGGGCAGTTGAGGGAAGCAGCGGCTCCCAGCTCGCCGTGCGCGCACAGTATATTCAGACGGCCGCTGTTTTCCGGTCTGCGTCCGGCGAAGGGGTTGTATTCCAGCGAAGGAGAGGTGAACGCGTAACCGTAAACATCGGTATTCAGGTCATCGAAGGAAAAGACGGACAGACGGTTGTCGTCAAAGATATACACATTCGGCGGAAAATCGGTTTTATCGTAAATGCCGTTTTGGGTATACGGGTCGTGATTTCCGGGCGATATTACAAAACGGCAGGAGGCGTTTCGCGCGAACTCCCGCAGTACCAGCGATATGGTTTCGGAAGTGACAAATTCGCTGTCAAACAGGTCACCGGCAATCAGCACTATATCAGCCTCGTTGAGTCTGGCGTAGGTCATCAAAGATGAAAAGGCTCCGCGCAGCTCGCTGCGGCGTACGGCGGCCTTCTCCGGGTCGCGGTCGGCAAAAGGGCTGTCAAGATGAATGTCTGCGCAGTGCAGGACTTTTACAGAAATGGGTTCCATTAATAACCGTTCTCCGTTCCTTTCTGAAAAATTCTATTATGTATACAGAGATATTATAATATATAATCGGGTTATTTTCAACTTATTTATGTAATTAATCTTTATTATTTAAAATAATGTGTTATAATAAAGATATTATAAATGTAGTATGAGCTTTACGGCATTTAGGATAAATACAACGAAAGTGACGGAAACAGATATGGCGGGTTACAGACAGGGACGAATCAATGAACAGCT
>JAQVWU010000201.1 GCA_028709565.1 Eubacteriales bacterium | reverse complement strand
TTATTTTATTGATTTTCAATAGAGGGTCACCGAGTTTTGATAGCTTTGCAAGTTGTGTTTCCGTTCCATTTAAGTGTATTTGTTTCATTTTGGTAACCTCTCTTTCTATGATTATATTATATCATTTCTTGTCATAATTCGCAAGAGGTTTTCGGAGGCTGCCTAGTGTAATCCGCTAGACACGGTCGCTCCCTACGCGGGAGCGTGGATTGAAATCGTACCCGTTCGTCCACAATACGTATTGGTGATTGGGTCGCTCCCTACGCGGGAGCGTGGATTGAAATTTTACGAATCGCGCCCCGAAGATTATCCGCGCCCGTCGCTCCCTACGCGGGAGCGTGGATTGAAATCCACTGTCTGACATTAGTACCCTCTGTACCTTTGGCAGTCGCTCCCTACGCGGGAGCGTGGATTGAAATATATATAGTCGTGGACGGATTCCACCGGTACGAAGTCGCTCCCTACGCGGGAGCGTGGATTGAAATGTCCATGCCGTCATAAGATGGTTTGGCCGCCGACGTCGCTCCCTACGCGGGAGCGTGGATTGAAATCGTAACCGGCTTTGGGGCGACCGACCACCCCGTCAAGTCGCTCCCTACGCGGGAGCGTGGATTGAAATGGGATGTCCCCGACAATAACGCAGTAATAGCCGCCGGTCGCTCCCTACGCGGGAGCGTGGATTGAAATTCCCGGCGAATAACCGCGCCGGGTCGGTTGTTGTGGGTCGCTCCCTACGCGGGAGCGTGGATTGAAATTTTGACGGATGCCGATAAAGCCAGTCAAGCGCTGGGTCGCTCCCTACGCGGGAGCGTGGATTGAAATTCACGTTAGAGTGATATAATGGATACATAATAAAAGTCGCTCCCTACGCGGGAGCGTGGATTGAAATTATAAGGGGGCTGGTGAGCATATCAAAGGAAGGTGTCGCTCCCTACGCGGGAGCGTGGATTGAAATGGCCCTACGAAAGACCGAGAGTACAAAATAAAATGGTCGCTCCCTACGCGGGAGCGTGGATTGAAATTTTACGCTGAATGGTGATGCGCCGGTTGAATGTGCGTCGCTCCCTACGCGGGAGCGTGGATTGAAATGTATGTGTTGTCGGGCCGCGGCAAATCTGCTTTAGTCGCTCCCTACGCGGGAGCGTGGATTGAAATGGTACAGCCGGATATATGACTACCAGTACAAAAAGTCGCTCCCTACGCGGGAGCGTGGATTGAAATATCCGCCGCACCGGGAAGGTGCTTAATGCGAATGTAGTCGCTCCCTACGCGGGAGCGTGGAAACAAGCGACTGTTCATTTTATATGTTATTAATATCGGTTGTTGCTTCCGGTTTTGGTCTTTTAGTTATCAGTAAGCGATTCATAAAAGGTAAATTTAGTATATAATGTTATAACCTGATTTGGCAATAATTGCAAGAACCGAGAAAAATCAAATCATGCGGGGAGATGGATTAAAATACTTTCCATCTTCCCATCTTCCCATCACCATTTCCGTGTTAGTATATTATTAAAACAGATTTTTCCTGATAAAAAGACTCGCCGTTTGAGACAAGCCTGTGTGTATATTTATTTTAGCAGTCATTTATATCTTTTATATCTTCATCCGTTTGGTTCGCTTTGGAATTGTCAATATTCATGCTGTTCATGCTGTTGGCGTTCAGGGTATCAAAATTTAGGAGTGAAATGTTGTTTAGGCTCTCTAGTTTTAAATCTATGGATTTTAGTCTGCTGTATATCTTATCTAAAAGGTCTGCCCTCCTGTCAACCTTCCAGTACCAGAGATTGAACCATCTGATTATTAAAAATATTATAAAAAATATTATTAAAAAGACAAATATTTTATCCATTTAGTCCCCTCCCTGTATTCATGGTATTGCATTTTATTAATATCGGTTTTTTAATATTTTACCCAATTTTTGGTTAAAATATACTTGCCGGATTGTTTTCTTTGCGGCACGTTTTTATAAAATCGGAGGTTTATATGGCGGAGATTTATCTAGCGGGCGGGTGCTTTTGGGGCTCCGAAAAATATATCTCGTTAATTCACGGCGTTCTGGAGACCGAGGCGGGTTATGCGAACGGTGACACCGAAAATCCCACTTACGAGGAGGTATGCCGCGGCGTTACCGGACACGCGGAGGCGGTGCGGGTGCTTTATGATGCGGATATTTTATCGCTGGAATTATTACTGGATTTGTATTATGACTCAATCAACCCGGTCTCGCTGAACCGGCAGGGCAATGATTTCGGAACGCAGTACCGGACCGGTATCTATTATGTAAACGAGGCGGACCTGCCGGTAATCAAAGAGTCGATTGACCGGCTGCAGCGGTTGTATACCAAAACCGTGCAGATTGAGGCGGAACCGCTGCGCAATTTTTCCCCTGCGGAGGAGTATCACCAAAAATATCTCGATAAAAATCCGGGCGGTTATTGCCATATCCCGGCAGCCGGGTTCAAAAAGGCCGCCGAGGCAAATGCGGCGGACGATTAAACCAAAAAGTACACTTTCGGACACTTGACACAATGCGCGCCCTACGCCGGTACATGCAAAAACGGGATCCCTCGCTTTGGGGTTCCCGTTTTATTTTCAGATCTTCTTACGGCAGCCGTCTATGATATAATTCTGCCAGGCAATATAACCCGCCCCGTCGCCGGCGATGAAGCAGATGAGATTGGCGATTTCGGTATGGGCGGCGGTCCGTCCCATATATGACAGTTCGGTAGGCCCGGTTTCCTCCCGGTCGTCGCTCACGCTGCCCGGGGAGACACAGTTCACCAGCACCCCCCGCGGCGTCATTTCTTTGGCTAATGCCCTGGTAAAGGCGATGACCGCACCCTTTGTCATGGAGTAATCGACATAGGAGCCGATGCCGTACACGCCGGCAACCGACGCGATGTTGATAATCCTGCCGTATGCCCGCTCAAGCATGGAGTCCAGCACCGCCCGGGTAAAATACATGGTCCCCAGGATATTCACATCGATATACCGCTTCCACATAGCCGCATCGGTCTGCATGAAGGGCAGGCTGCGGCGCCACAGGGCGGCGTTGTTGACCAGTATCTCAACGCTGCCGAAGCGGTCGAGCGTCTCCCGGACAACATCGCGCACCCCCTCCTCGTCGCGGATATCACAGCCGAAGGCAAGCACCCGGCGTCCGCGGGCCTCAAGTTCCGTCCTGAGCGATTCGAGAGGGGCGGTATCGATGTCGACGACGGCCACATCGCCCCCTCTTTGCGTGATTTGGACGGCGGTTGCCCTGCCGATACCGGCGACCGCCCCGGTAATTATGGCGTGTTTACCCGAAAAGTCGGTATTAATCATATCGTTCATATCAGTCATATCAGTCAAATCAATCTCCGTTTCCCGTCGTTAAAGACCCAGGTCGGTCTGAATCGCCAGATGGAGCAGCTGACGGTATGTTCTGACCGTGCGGTCGTCCGCCCCGAGGGCGTGGCGGTTGCTCAGGATGACGGCATACAGACCGCTGTCCCTGTCGGCAAAAACCGACGTGCCGGTCCAGCCGGTATGCCCCCACGAGCCGCCGGCAAAGAGCCCCGCGGTCTGAATATATTCTGCGTTGACCAGATTGAAAGCCAGCCCCCTCGATTCGGCCGGCGTGTTCTCATGATAGCTGCCGATTCCATCGGTGCGGCTTGTCACCGCCATGTCAAAGGTCTCCCGGCTCATTAGCGCATCGGCTCTTTGCGCCAGTGCTCTGCCGAATCTGGACATATCGTCGGCGCAGGAGAAGATGCCGGCGTTTCCCGCCACCCCGCCCATGGCATACGCCCTGAAATCGCTCACCTCATAGGGTCGTTCCTTCAGCCCCGGCGCAATATCGCCGCCGCGGGGATTATAGAGGGTGCGCTCCATCCCCAGCGGTTCGAACACATAACGCCGCGCCAGCCTGTCCAGCCCCTCGCCGCAGACCCGCTCCAGCAGTATACCCAGCGTGATAAATCCCGGGCAGGAATAACAGACCCGGCTGCCCGGCTCATAGGCCAGGGGGGTGTTGATAATGCTGCCCAGGATGTCATCCGCGGCGAGGGAACCCACGATGCGTTCGGTCATGCCCGAGGTATGACTCATGAGCCGGCCGACGGTGACCGTCTCTTTGTCGGTATTGCGGGTTTCGGGCAGATATTCGCCCAGGGTCGTGTCCGGCGAGAGCTGTCCGCCGTCAATCAGGCGCAGGGCTACCATACCCGCGCCGGCAATCTTTGATACCGACGCCAGGTCAAACAGGGTGTGACCGTCACATGGGCCGAAATAAAATCTGTCATATTCGCCGTTTCGGTCACCTATAATGACGGCGCATCGATCGGCCAGCCGGTCACGGATAAGGCTGCCGCCCGCGCGTTTGAGGTTTGTAAAGTTGTTTGCCATAATATCTCCGATACTGTTTTGATATCAAACGTTGTATTAAAAGCCGTTTTATGTTATAATAATCGTGAAGAATGGGGGGAAAATTATGCTGCTGGAATTCAAGATAAAAAACTATAAGACCTTCAGGGAGGAAACAGTCTTCTCCATGGTCCCCAAACCCGGCCTCAAAGGGCTGGATTACAGTATCCTGAGCTGTGAGACCGGAGAAAAAAAACACAGAGCCCTTTCCTCGGCCGTGATATACGGTCCCAACGCCGCCGGCAAGACCAACATGTTCGGCGCGGCCGACAATCTCAGGCATATCGTCCTCATGGGCCATATCCGCGACGGCACCGCGTGCAACATCTCCATGATGCCCTTCAGCGAGGCGTCCGTGACCGAGCCGGTGGAATTCGGCCTGTCTTTTATCGCGGGCGGCATTAAGTTCGATTACAACCTCGCCATTGACGCGGGCGGATTTATGGAAGAGGACTACCGGCGCAGCGTGAGCCTGGAGGAGCTGCATGTCAACGGGGGCATGATCTTCTGCCGAACCGACACCCTCGAGTTCGGAAATCTGCGCAAAATAAAGGATTACTGGATAAAGGGACTGGACAAAAACCTGTCCGTCATGCGGACTATAGCGCAAAACAATCTCGACCCCGAGGAGCTGTTCCTCACAAACGGCTTCAAATCGATGTTCAGCTCGGCGCTGGCGGGTCTGATTACCGAATGGTTCGAGAAAAAGCTGATAATCATACACAAAACAGACCGAAACACCATAGGAAGATATACCGGCTCGCCGCAGCATAAAGAATATATCGAAAAGACACTGAGGGGAGCCGCCAAAACCTTCGGCATCACGGCAAACGAACTGGAATATGTAACCCCGGAGGACGGGTCGGAGCCCAGGCTCTACTCGCTGCCCGGCAGCAGATCGGTCAACGCCGAATCTTACGAGTCGTTCGGCACGCTCAAGTTCATCAACGAATTCCCGCTGGTCATCGCCGCACTCACCGAAGGCGCGGTGCTTATCATCGACGAGTTCGACACCTCCATCCAGCCGCTGGCGGTGATGAATATAATAGGCATGTTCCATAACGACGACATCAACAAGAATAACGCGCAGCTGATATTCAATACGCACAATCCCATATTCCTCAACAAAAACCTGTTCCGCAGAGATGAAATCAAGTTTGTCGAGCGGGACGGGCTGACCCATGAGAGCACCCACTATTCCCTGTCCGATTTCGGCGCCGAGAAGGCCAGGGAGGATTATATAAAGAATTATTTTGTCAGCCAGTACGGCGCCATCAGGGACATAGATTTTTCCCCGATGTTCGCCGACGAGGAACCCGCGGACCGGGAAGATGATGAGGATTACGAAGATTTTGAGGATTACGAAGAGTCGGAAGAATTTCAAGACACTGAAGAAATAAAAGAGACGGATGACAAACCCTCGGACGGAGGAGCGACATGAAACAGAATCCACAGAAGACAAAGCGCAAACTGAC
>JAQVWU010000200.1 GCA_028709565.1 Eubacteriales bacterium | reverse complement strand
GACAATGTGCTGGAGGTGGCCGCCGGAACCTGCGCGACGGGACGGGCGATTGCGCCTTATGTAAACAGTGTTACCTGTGTTGATATCACATCCGCAATGCTGGAAGCCGGAAAGCGGGAGTGTGAGAAAAGCGGGATTTCCAATATTGATTTTGTTGAAGGTCCGGCGGAGGACCTGGCCTTTGAAGACGGCGCATTCGACGCGGTGATTACAAGACTTTCTTTTCATCACTATGCCCACACCGCAAAACCCTTCTCCGAAATAGACAGAGTGCTCAAACCGGGCGACAGGCTTGTAATTATTGACATGGAAGCAGCCGAAGACAGCCTGCGGCCGATTGAAGATGAAATTGAAACCTTGCGTGATCCTTCTCATGTAAAAAACAGGAGCAGAGCAGAATTTGAAATGCTTTATGGGTACGGCTATGACTTGATAAAAGCCGAATCAACGCCGATACCGGTTAATTTAACGGCATGGATGAATCTCACAAAGACATGCGAAGCAACGCAAAATAAAATCCGCGGTTTAATGCTGGCGAAAATGCGGAACAACGGCAATAAAACAGGCTTTAACCCCTACCAAAAGGACGGTGAAATCCTGTTTGACCAGCGATGGCTCTTTTTGATGGGGGTTAAAAATAAAGGCTAAAGTTTTGGAACCTGCCTGACCGAACAAAGCTGTCTGCGCGAAGCCGAAGGTATTGAATGGTATTGAATTTCGGTATTCGATAAAGAACGGATTATATAAAGACATAAGATTCATCCGTTAACAGAACAATTATAATATAAAAAAACAGGGTGATATAAACCCTGTTTTAGTTTCATGTATGTTTTATTTATTCTTTTTTACATAAACCGTAACCCCGGCAGTTATTAAAAATGAAAATAAAGAAGTCAATAAAATATCGGTTGTCTGAGGATTTACATTTGTATTAACGGTGAGTTCCGTTGTATTTTCGGGTATATTTTCAGGTGCAGCTTCAGGTGCTGTTTCAGCAGGCTCCAGTTTTACAGGTTTTTCACCGTATATAAGCGTACCCAAAACATTTGTCCATGCCCAACTGTCTCCGCCGTTTTCGCTCCATGATAATAAATCAACTCTGTCACCATTCTGTGCATCGTTTATTATCACTTCAAAACCAATCTTGCCTCCTGCTTTATATTCGGTAAGAATCGGAAGTATTCCCTCAAATGTATAGCCTTTATCGTTTTCTACAGCTTTCCAAATATAATCTCCGCCACCGGTATTTATCATAGAAAAATTCATACTGATAACAGGATCATCGTCTCCGTATTGATAACTTGCATCACGGTTATAGTTATAATCAATTACCAGATTTACGCTGTCTTTTTGATAAGTTTTTTCTCCGGTTGCATCTTTGACAGAATCAATAACATCAGCAAATACATAAATAAATTCTTCATCGCAGAGCACATAGACAGTCGCTGATGTTTGCGGATCAGAATACGAATGATATGCAGGTATTATTTGCGCAGCATTTTTCCAAATGTCATCCATAATACCATCGATTTTGGGAGCGCTTAACGTGAATGGCGCAGTTATTACACCGGTACCGTCAACACCGGCGAATACAGGAAATGCGATTAAGAAACATAATAATCCTGACATTATAAAGATCTTAAATTTCACAATAATTCCTCCTTTTTTTCATATGTTAATTATATCAACTACAGTATATAATTCTCGCCAAATTATGCGAAATATATAGACAAAAAATGCTTTTTATGATATGGTAATATAAAAATCAAGAGGAGGAATGTAATTTGTTGTTATATGAGGAACGTCCAAAAAATGATATCGATATCCGTATAAGAAAAGATACAGATTTTCCGCTGCATTTTCATCATTGTTTGGAAATTATTTATATCTTTGATGGTACACAAAAGTTTTATGTGGAAAACACAGAATATAATATTTCCAAAGGCGATTTATTAATTATTTTTCCGTATCAGATTCACGAATTTATAAGAAGTTGCAATAAATCAATTTTAATAATAATTGATACATATCTGTTGAACGAATATAACAATGAATTTAATAATTATAAACCAGTTTCACCGGTTATAAAAAGTCATGATTTACCGTTGAATTTTGAAAGCAGTATACTCTATTTAATTTCCATCAATAACCAGCCCTCGTCATATAATACATCAATTACCAAAGGAATTATAACGGTTATTATAGGCGAAATATTTAAAAGGATAAAAATAATTGAAAATAATAATACAAATTGTGATCTGATGAGACGTGTAATAAGTTATTGTATGCGAAATTATAAATCTCCTGATATGTCTATGCAAAAAATGTCATCCGATTTAAAAATGAGTCAGTCATATTTATCACATTTTTTAGCGGATAAATTACATACAAATTATAATACATATATAAATTCTCTTCGGATAGACAATGCATGTAATTTATTAAATGAAACTGCCTTATCCGTCATTGATATTGCATTTGCATGCGGTTATAATAATTTAAGGACATTTAACCGTGCTTTTAAAAAACATAAATCAAAAAGTCCGACAGAATACAAAAAGGAAAACAAAAATTAAAGGATCATATATGACATATATGACCCGACTTGATTGTGCAGGTCTTTTTTCTGAGCATGACTAGCTTTGCGCGTTTAAGAGTTGAGCAGGAATTGCTATCGGTGTTTTTATCGGCAATTTATCGGAAATATGATCGTGGCTTTTAATCAGGGAAAAAGCGTTGAGATATGAATCATAGTATATAAAATATATTAAAATTATCAGGTGAACAAATGCAATTCAACGAACTAAACATAATCGCGCCCATTCAGAGGGCTCTTGCGGCTCAAGGGTATTTAAAACCCACGCCCATACAAACCGAGGCTATACCCCCGCTGCTCGCGGGAGCGGACCTGCTTGGCTGCGCCCAGACGGGTACGGGCAAGACCGCCGCCTTCGCCGTTCCGATATTACAGAGCCTGGCAAAGCCGGTCTCCGCGGCGGGCAAAAGACCGGTCAGAGCCCTGGTCGTCGCCCCGACACGTGAGCTCGCGACCCAGATCGGCGACTGTTTCGTCGCTTACGGTGTCAACCTGACACTGCGGACGCTGGTAATCTTCGGCGGTGTGGGGCAGACCCCGCAGACAAAGGCGCTGGAAAAGGGCGTCGACATTCCTGTGGCAACCCCGGGCAGACCTAAGAAGCGATGATTTTGATACATTCTTTGCATTAAGGGCAAAAACGTTGCTCAATCTCATTAGTAAATCGATGAGAAAGCGCATTAACAACCTAAACAATACTGACGTCGTAGAAGCGTTTGGCGTTTCGTTAGATTAAGCAGCTGGTGAGATCCTTTACGGGCATAACGTGATGATGAGAGAAAAAATAGCAGATAAGATCTAACTTTTTGAATGTAGGTGGCGAAGTATTAATTATAGCTGTACCGACTTATTCCCCCGAACGGATAAAAACGGTTGAACTGTTCCCTTGAACAGAGAGTACCCATAAAATCCACTATTGACCTATTCCCTCGGACGGACAAAATGAAAAATACAGACCAGACATCAAGTTGAGCCTATCGTGCCAGGTTGAGTGTTGCGTATTGATGTCACACACAAAAGATTGATTTAGCTGAAGACCCTTATATATCAAGGCTTTTAATACACATGGGTGCAAAATCCGTCGGGTGAAAACATGTTTTTTTTCGGTTTGAGGAAACAAGTCCATAAAGGCAGTATTTAATAGTCAAGTGGTCAGGTTAGATGTCAGTGCCCCGCGAGTGGACGGGTTAGATGTCAGGGGTCGTGAGTGGTCAGGTCAGATGTTTTTTTGGAACTTTTTGCGGTTGTGTGGTCGGGTTGGATGTATAGCATGAAATTCTATGTGAAATTTGTTAAGAATCATCGAGGTATAATATATCATGAGTTTATTTATTCATAAAATCAACGACTGGACGAGCTGGAGTAATGTTTTTCAGTCCATCGAAGCATTTACTGCCCTCATCAGGTACATTTATGAAAAAGAAAACCTACCATTTGAACAATTAGAAAATCTTAAACCAGGAACAAACGCAGTATTCAAAGTTGGAAATACCGTATGCAAGGTTTTTGCACCCAAGGAATCGGGTATGGATTCGCAGTCAGATTACGATACCGAGATGTTCGGTCTTATACGTGCTAACCTTCTTGGAATTTCAGCACCAAAGCTGATTGCGAGTGGTAACATACACGACAGGTATGACTTTTTATATTTTATAATGGAGTATATTGATGGAAAGTCACTCGGTGATATAGAAGGCGGTTTAACAGACTTAGAAAAAGAAGAAATTGGGGTAAAGCTCCGTAAAATTACCGATAAGCTGAATACTCCCTGTGAGCGTTTCAATAAATGGGACGTAGTCGAACGCGAATTATCTAATAAACGATGGCATAGATTATCGAATTCTTTTAATGAAGAACGTCGGGCATATTTACATAAACTTCAAATTTACAAAAAAGTTTATATTCACGGTGACTTAAATCCGGATAATGTACTGCTGGACAGTAATAGAAATTTATTTATTATTGATTTCGCAGATGCTCTACTTGCGCCTGCCGAGTATGAACTCGTTGCGTTGTGTGGCTTGTTTGACTATAGCAGTGTTTACATGCGTGGATATTTCGGAAAGGACTATAAACCGAAGGAGATTTCTAAGAAATACTTTAATGGAATATTAATGCACGATTTTGGTGCTGATATAATTCTTAATAATTTTGGAACATCTGATGAACTAATAAGTTTAGATATACTGGAAAAACGAATTTATGAAGTTATTGAAAACGGCAAGGGCGGCTTTTGATAGTAAAGTGGTCAAATTAGATGTCAGAGGTTTGTGAGTGGTCAGGTTAGATGTTGAAATAATGAGTTGTGTAAATAAGCTAAATAACATATAATATGCTTAAATTTCATAGACGGTCCGCAAGTAAGAAATGCGAATAATTAAATTATTTATGGAGAACAAAAAATGAGCCCACAGAGAATCAGAAGCCATATTAACAATTCCTTAACTGGAGAAGCAGCAAAAAATGCATTAGATTTTGTTGCATATTTAGAAGGTCAAGGTATGCAATTTGAATTAAGCACAACCGATTACTGGCGTGACAAACAATATTGGTATGTAAAATACCATAATGAATTCGTAGGCTTTATGCTACTTAATGGGTATAAACCTGTAAAAGACGAAACTGAGCCCGAGGGGTGGGTTTTCTGGTCTAACAACTATAACACATCTACTTTTTCCGATTTTCCATTAAACGAGAATTTAAAAGAGGTTGCCTATAAACATGTAGATATAGGTACTTGCGGTGGCGGATTGACTGTTAATTTATTTGGACAAGTATTTACTCCGGTTTGTAATGGCACAACATTTCGATTCGATAACCCCAACTCAGAAGAGATAGTAGTACTGAAGAAGTTAATTGACATTAGAAAGCTCGATATATCAAGAGCTCATTGATATATAACCTGGCAAAATGAGAATGGCACCCTACGATGAAATTATCGTATACACGGGCAAAAAGCAATTTTTACTTTGTCTCAGTAGTCTACAGGTATACAAACATCCGCATTTGTTATTTTGGGTTGCGGCAACAAGTTCAAAAAGGCGCCGCATTTTGATAGTCAAGTGGTCAGGTTAGATGTCAGTGCCCCGCGAGAGGTCAGGTTAGATGTTTTTGGATTTTATGAGGTTGTGTGGTCAGGTTGGATGTAGGCTCGAAACTGATAGCTTATTAGAAAGAAAAATTAACCAATTGCGAAAGTAACGAAAAACCCTTGACAATAACAGGTATCAAGGACACAAAGCAGGCAAAAAGGTAAAAACAATAATTCAAAGCACTACAAAAGGGCACCGGTAAAAGCGGTGCAAGTAA
>JAQVWU010000199.1 GCA_028709565.1 Eubacteriales bacterium | reverse complement strand
ACAGATATCGGCAATACCTATTTTGTCGACAACAACGGCAAATCCTATCGTATAAACCGGGAGGACGCAAAAACATTTATTTCATCTAAGTACGCGGTCTGCTTGTATAAAGAAGCCGCCGCTCCGGTTATGACCCTTTCGTCGGCCAATACCATACTGCCCCAGTCGATGACCTGGAAATACCGTCTGACCGAAGGGATTTATTCCGACGCGGTCGTTCCGCTGTCCTCCGCCCGGGATACTTATGTATTGACGGGTGAGCTGAATATAGGTTTTGACATCGACCCGGATTATTTGTTTGTCACCATACTCAACGGTGAAGAGATAGTTTTCAACGACATGTATGCCAATATAAGCGCGGCGGAATTCAATGAAAACGCCACACTGACCGTAGGCGTCAACGCCCAGTGGCTTGAGAATGAGGAACGGGGCAGTTACGGGGAGGCCTCCTATACATTTATGCTGGATGTGCAGGCTCCGGCTGAATTCTATCTCGGCGTGCCCGAGGTCGAACCGGGAGAGTTTCTCGCGATAACAGGGAAAAACGTGAAAAACCCCGCGGATATAACATTTGTCTCCGAGCCGGACATAAACTTCACGCCGGTGTTCTTCCGCGACGGCGATTATGTGGTTGCCCTCGTGCCGATAAGTTATAACCTCGAATATTCGCCGAATTACAGGTTTACGATAACCTGCGGCGACTCGGTAACCGAACTTACCCTCGGTGTTGCCAAGAAGGATTTTAAATGGCGTGATTATGATGTCCCGGCGGAGATTATAGCCACCACACGCACCGATTCTTTGATAAGAGCCTATAACGAAGCGGTTGAACCGTATCTTACGGCAAACGAGCCGATACGCTACTGGCTGCCCAAGACATTATTCACCATCCCGGCCGCAGGGGAGAACCCGCTTGTCAGGGCCGGTATAGGTATCTATCGTACGCTGACGGCTACCGGTTTAACCTACCGCAATCCCGGCGTTGACTTTATGGTAAACGAAGGCACCAATGTGCTGGCTGCCTATGACGGCAAGGTCGTTTACGCAGGTACACAGACAATGTCCGGACGGCTGATTATTATAGAACATGGCTTCGGATTGAAATCGGTGTATTGGCATATGAGCAGCGTATCGGTAGCGGAAGGCGATATGGTAAAGGCGGGGGATATTATAGGCGTGGTAGGTTCGACGGGCTTTACCAAGAGCACCAATCTGCATTATGGATTGTATGTCTTTAAAACACCTGTAAGCCCGTATGAGCTGTGGGGCTGGGACGATGCGACATACGGTATCGTTGTCGCCACACCGTAAAAAAATTAATATAAATGTAAAAGTTATTCTTTATTGCATATATCTTGACATAACAAATAAACTGTGTTAAAATTACTGAACACTAAATAACGGAGGGTATCCCAGATGAAAAAAATCGCTGCGCTGTTACTTATTATAACTCTATGTCTGCCTGTCGTCATTATGACCGGCTGTAAAGATTCGTTAAAGGAAAAAATGGAAGAACTTGATCAGACATACGCACTGCTCGGAACCCGTTACACCCACGCTGTATATGTATGCGACCTGGCCGGAGTTTACAATGTCGAGGATCAGGAAGAATTAAACGCGAAGTTCGAGGAATGGAAGCTGATTATTCAGGACGCCGGTGATACCGTTGCTCTGAGACTGGATTACGATCAGGAGGAAATGGACGCCTATATCGCCGAGTGGAATGCCGTAATCGGGGAGATAGACGCGGTTATCGACCAGTATGAAGTGGAAGAAGAGACCGAGGCTGACGAAACGGAAGCTGAAACCGAAGCATAAACTTTAATCTATAACGCAAAACAATAAAGGGCTGCAGTAAACGATTATCAAACCGTAAATCTGCAGCCCGTTTTATTCGGGTTATATAAACATATAAAAAACAGGTGTTGTCAGCCCAGCATATCCGTCGCGGCAAGCAGTTCGGCGGTAAGCAAAGATCCCCCGGCGGCTCCGCGGAGGGTGTTGTGCGACAGACCGACAAACTTCCAGTCAAATACGCTGTCTTCGCGCAGGCGTCCGGCTGAGACGCCCATTCCTCCGAAGATGTCCCGGTCCTGTTTTGTCTGGGGGCGGTTGTCTTCGTCAAAATAGGTTATAAACTGCCGCGGGGCCGAGGGCAGGCCCAATAACTGAGGCTGACCCTTATAGTCGGCCCATGCCGTTAATATCTCGTCTTTTGTGGGTTTTGTTTTAAAGGACATAAATACCGCCGCCATATGACCGTCGGTGACGGGTACGCGTATGCACTGGGTGGTGATTCGCGGAGCCTGTGCCGGTATAATGACGCCGTCCTTTACCTTACCCCAGATACGGAGCGGTTCCTTTTCGCTTTTTTCCTCTTCGCCGCCGATGTAGGGTATGACATTGTCTGTCATCTCCGGCCAGTCGGCAAAGGACTTGCCGGCGCCGGATATCGCCTGATAGGTTGCGGCTGTTATGACCTGCGGCTCAAAGGCCATGAGGGGTGTTATCTGGGGCACATAGCTTTGAATGGAACAGTTGGGTTTGACGACGATGAAGCCGCGTTTGGTTCCCAGGCGTTTCTTCTGGTGTTCGACGGCTGCCAGATGATCGCTGTTTATTTCGGGGATGAGCATCGGTACGTCCGGCGTCCAGCGGTTGGCTGAATTGTTGGACACAACGGGGATTTCGGCTTTTGCGTATGTTTCCTCAAGGGCGAGCGTGTCGTTTTTGGGCATATCGACGGCGCAAAATACAAAGTCAACGTCTTTGCCTATGGCCGTAATATCGGCAGCGTCCATTACCCGCATGTTTTTATAACATTCGGGCAGCGGGGCGGACAGTTTCCAGCGTCCCGCGACCGCTTCGGCATAGGTCTGACCCGCCGAACGGCTGCTGGCCGCCAATACAGTGACGTCAAAATAAGGGTGATTCTCAAGCAGCGCCAGAAAGCGCTGACCAACCATACCGGTTGCGCCTATAACACCGGCGCGAAGCTTCTTTTTTATGATATACATATTATCTCTCCATTTTCAAAAACGGGATATGTTTGCGGTTGTTCCGACGTTAATGATAATACGCAATTATAACATAAATGACCGTTATTGTCAACGGAAAAAGATTAAATATCTATATCGGTTATTTTAACTTTATCGGATTTATCGGAAATTTCGCAGGCGCGGCTCTCGGCCAGTGACGCCGAGATGGACATGTCTTCCCCGCCGCTGACCAGACATCCGCGAAGGGCGGGGGAATCGAGCAGATTGTCGGCGATATATTTGCCGTCGCAGGTTATAAAATACCTGCAGCGTTTGAGGGCGACGCGCATTTGTTTTAATATGTCATGGGTTATGACGGTATAACGCCGCGCGGCGATTATCTTTTTTGCGTATGTCACGCCGATGCCCGGCACCCGCAGCAGTGTCTCGTAATCGGCTGTATTTATTTCGACGGGATAGAGGTCAAGATGACGCAGCGCCCAGGCCGCCTTGGGGTCGATGTCCTGTTGGAGAAAGGGATCCGATTGGGGGGTTACGTCATCGGGGGTGAAACCATAGAGCTGCATGAGGCGGTCGGCCTGATATAACCTTGCCATACGCCAGTAGGGGGTGACAACAAAGGGCATTTTATCATAACCCTGGGCGTCGTGGTTGTAACGGTAAGCGGTATAATAAACCCTCTTGAGCCGGTATTTATCGTACAGCGCCCGGGACAGGGTCATTATGGTACGGTCATCCTCTCCGGTGCTGCCCGCCATGAGCTGGGTGGTCTGTGAATAGGCGAAACGCTCTTTGGATTGTTTTGCCGACGCAATCTGCCCGGCTATGTCTGCCATCGGGGTGAGAATATTATTTTTGTTTTTTTGTTTTGCTATACGGGCGTACCCTTCGCTGTTGGCAACCTCAATATTTACCGAAAGCCGGTCGGCGCCGCTGCCCGTTTTGGCGATTAACTGCGGGTCGGCTCCCGGCATCACCTTTGCGTGAATAAAACCGTGGTAATGCTCTTCCTCGCGCATATAACGCACCGTTTGGGCTATCAGTTCCTGTGTATAGTCGGCGTTTTTGTAGATCGCGGAGGTGACAAACACCCCGTGTCCGTTCTCTTTTGCCATGCCGGCAGCCAGACGGGCGAGGGCACGCGGGTCATTGACATAACCGCAGCGCTCGCCTGTGAGACTGCTGCGGCAGCCACAGTAAGCGCAGTTGAAAACGCAGTTGCTGGCGACAAAGGCTTTGGGGATTTTGGGAGGGGCGCCTCTGCTTCTGATGCGCCCGGCGGCGTTTATCCCCTCGGCGTCATAATCCGAGGCTATTTCAAAACAGGCATCCTCCTCCATGAGGCGTACTTTGTCATCGGTGGTCAGTGCCCTGGGCAGAATAATATTCGCCAAACTCCGCGTCCTCCTTTCGGTTTATGAGGTTTATGATTCTGTAATATATTATAGCATACAGTGAAAAAATGACAAGTGGCAAACAATACAATAAACGTGCCAATGATACGGGAATATCGCATGAATGAGATATAAAAAGGGATGACCGTTGAAAAACAACCGCAGCTATGGGAAGCCGCGGCCGTGCGAATTATTTAAATAACACCGAAACGAAACTCGGTTGTATAATCGTATATGTCTCCCGCGTGGAGGGTGCAGGAGGGGAAATCGGGCTGATTGGGCGAGTCGGGCGCAAACTGGGTCTCCATACAGAAGGCGGTGTGCGGTTTCTGCTGAATGCCTCCCTTAAAGGGTACCGCACCGTTCATCATATTGGCGGTGTAGAGCTGCATGCCGGGCAGGTCGGTCAGCACCTCCATACGGCGTCCGTAACGGGGTTCGCGTACCTCGGCGGCCTTTTTTAATTTACCGTCATTTTTTAATATATAATTATGGTCATACGGTTCTTTCATAGCTTTAAAGCGGTTGAAATCGAATTTTGTGCCTTTAACCGGCAAGTTTACGCCGGTCGGTATAAATTCATCGTCGATTTCGGTTATGAAATCGCTGTCTATATACAGCCGGTGTTCGCCTATATCGCCCGCGGCATATCCCGCCAGATTAAAATACGTATGGTTTGTCAGATTGCATACGGTGTCCTTGTTTGAGAAGGCTTCATACCGGATGCGCAGTACATTGTTATCGCCGAAGGTATAGGTGACCGACGCTTTAAGCCGCCCGGGATATCCCTCTTCGCCGTCTTCGCTGACATATTCCAATAACAGCTGGTTTTCGTCGTCCCGCTCAACCGTCTCCACGGTCCATATTTTGGCGTTGAATCCCTCGTCTCCCCCATGGAGATGATGAAGGCCGCCTTCGTTTTTCGCCAGGATATATTCGGTTCCGTTCAGGGTAAAGCGGCCGTTTGCGATACGGTTGCCGTAACGGCCTACCAGGGCGCCCTGGTAGCCCCCGCCGGTCAGATAACCCTCAACCGTGTCAAAACCGCAGACTATGTCCGCGATCTTTTCATCGCGGTCGGGAATGTTGAGTTCGGCTATAATGCCGCCCAGGTTAAGAATTTTTACGGAAGACATAAAACGGTTGGTCAGGGTATAGGCTACCACCTCACGTCCGTCAGGCATTTTGCCGAAAACCGATGCAGAAATCATGTTAAACCTCCGGTAATTTTATATTTTATTTATCGGTATGGGTATCGTTTACATAATAAAAAGATTATACCCCAAAATCGGAGTGATGTCAACAAAAGCGACGGCGGGTATTGTTTTTTTTGATTACGGTGGTATAATAAAGAATACAAAAAGCAAAAACACAAAGAAAGAAAAAGCAAATGAATATATCGGACACAATAGCGGCTATTTCAACGCCCCACGGCCGCGGGGGCATTGCGGTAATACGCATATCGGGCGAGAGGGCGGTTGAGGTCGCGTCGTCGATGTTCAGACCGAAAAACGGCCGTCCCCTCGTTGATATCAAA
>JAQVWU010000198.1 GCA_028709565.1 Eubacteriales bacterium | reverse complement strand
CCGCAGTATACGGCATTTTTGAAGACCTTAAAAAGGCGGAAGAAACCGATGACATATTAAGAAAAGCCGGCTTCGAATCGTTTGTCTGCCGTCCGACCGGCAAGGACAACACGGGCAGACGGATTTGATGTTTTAATTTAATAAGAAATCAACATAAAACAAAAGGGTGCATGACATTGCCGCGCACCCTTTTGTTTTATGTTATATTGTTTTTTCTTATCTCTTCTTATCTCTTCTTTTTCCAAACCGCTATAACGGCGCCCGCGGCAAGTATGAGCAGGGCTGCGGCAACGGGAGAGGCGTCGGCGGTCTGAGCGGCGGGGGCTTGGGCGGCGGGGGCTTCGGCAGCCGTATCCGCAGAGCCGGCATCGGCTTCAGCTTCTGTTTCGGGAGCGGCTTCGGGTTTGGCGACAAGGTTCAGCGTTATACCGAACACATCGGGATCCCATCCGCCGGGTTCCGTATTGCTTGTAAAGAAGCCATTGAGAAGAGTGCCGTCTTCGTCACGGTCAAGATAGCAGATAAGCGCGTCAATTTTAAGGCCCGCTGCAACGGTAACATCAACGCCGCTTTTGGCGGAAACGTCCTCAACAAGAACGGTCCAGGGTAAAGCGATCTCAAACTGCCATCCGGTGTCGAGTTTCTTTGAGAAACCGACATCTTCCAGCACTATATTGTCCATGGATTCCTGACGGAATACATCAACCGTTCCGTCTTCGAGACAGCCCCATGAATAGAATATCGCTCTGTCATATTCGGCTGATTTGAATACCTGACCCAGGTTGAGTGAAATCTGAAATGCGTCGCCGTTGTAGTTATCGCCCGATGCCGAATACATGAATGTCGGGTCGGTTATAATGCCGGCAAGATACAGGTTGTCGTTGTCCCAGGTGTAATAGAAATCTATTTTCAGGTCGGCGGGAACCTCACCTGTCCAGCCGTCGGCTGTCGCAGTGTTTTGGTCAACAACGATTTTATTGTTTTCCGACCATTCGCCCTGTGCCAGATTGCCATCTATGGTCGGTGTGCCGAAGGGAACATTGATATTGCCTATGGGAGTAAGCGCGAAAACTGTCATGGGAAGCGCCGATATAAAAACAGCCATAACGACAGTTATTAATAATTTTGTCGTTCTTTTCATCTTTTTACCTCTGACATATAAAAAATTCGGAGTATTTTAATAATCCGTTTCTTAATTATAGCATTAATAAATACCTTTGTAAATAGTCGTATTACACAATTAACAATCAATATATTGTCCAAAATGTATTGCATTTAACTTCGGATTTTGCCATATCAGACAAAAGACCGATAAAATAAAACATGAAACGAATTTTTCAGATTTCTTTCTGATCATACCAGTTGGTCCCCGCCGTCACCTCTACCGACAGCGGTACCCGCAGGTCGGCGGCACCTTCCATTTCCCGCCGCAGTATTGCGGCAGCCTCAGCCGCGCATTCGCGTTTGCACTCGACGATAAGCTCGTCGTGAACCTGCAGAATCAGGCGTGCATCAAGGGAAGATGCGGCCAGAGCCCGGACGGTGTTGATCATCGCCAGCTTGATTATATCGGCTGCCGTACCCTGAATGGGGCTGTTCATGGCAACACGTTCGCCGAAAGCTCTGACCGACGCCTTGGGGGAGGCAAGTTCGGGGATATACCGGCGTCTGCCGAACAGGGTGGACACATAACCATCGGTCTTCGCGCTCTCCTTTACGCGCTTCATATACGCGTCGACGCCGGGATATTTGGCAAAATAGCTCTTTATATATTCACCCGCTTCATATCGGGATACGCCGATATCGGCGGCAAGCGAGAATTCTCCTATGCCGTAGACGATACCGAAATTAACCGCTTTTGCCCGTTTGCGTAGCTCGGGAGTGACTTCACCGATTGGAATACCGAAAACGGTTGACGCGGTTATTGCATGTATATCGTCACCCTCTGAAAATGCACGGATCATTCTTTCGTCTTCGGAAATGCAGGCGAGCAGGCGCAGCTCAATCTGCGAATAGTCGGCGTCAATAAAGAGGCACCCGTCTTCGGGTATGAAATATTTGCGCAGTGCCCGGCCCAGCTCATGGCGTATGGGTATGTTCTGCAGGTTCGGTTCGGTGGATGAGAGCCGCCCCGTTGACGCCACCGTCTGATTAAAGCTGGTGTGAACCCGTCCGCCCTTGTCCGCTACGCCGATAAGACCGTCGGCATAGGTGGATTTTAATTTTACTACCTGTCGGAACTCCAGTATTTTATCGATAACCGGGCTGTTAGGACGCAACTTCTCCAGCACATCGGCGGAGGTGGAATAACCGGTCTTTGTCTTTCGGGGCGCGGGCAGCCCGAGTTTTTCAAATAAAACCTTTCCCAGCTGCTTCGGAGAATTTATGTTGAATACCTCACCGGTCATGGCATAAATCTCCTCAGTGCGTTCATCGGCTATATTGCCCAGATATGCCGAGAAGGCGGACAGTCCTTCGGTGTCTACCTTGAATCCGATGCGCTCCATGTCGCACAATACCGAGGCGAGCGGCAGTTCGATTTCACCGAGCAGCCGTGACTGACCGTATTCGTTTATGCGCTCCTCCGTTTTATATTTAAGGTCATATATTACAACCGCGTCGGAAGCCGGCGAGCTTTCATGTGTGCGGTTCAGATATGCCATTGCAAGCCGGGGCAGATTGTAAGCGTTGTCGGAAGGATTGAGCAGGTAAGCCGCCAGCATGACATCGAACACCTGCCCGGACCTGTCAGGCGGGGCGAAATCTATACCGGCGTCACCGAGCACCGAACGCCAGCGCTTAAGGTCATATACGATAAACGTTCGGGAGTAATCTTTAAAAAAACCGGGTTCGATATCCTTCAGAAGGCAGGTATGCGTACAGTGACCGTCATATATATAAACTGCATCCCCGTCAATGACAAAAGCGGCTTCTTTTATCGACGCCAACGTTTCCGGTTCCGCAGGTTTGACCGGCGGGGCAGACGGCTCTGACGGGTCATTGGTGTCAAGACCGAGTCTTTTTATAAAAGCGCCGAATTCCAGCCTGATGAACACGTCACGCAGTTGATTCCGGTCGGGACCGGTATAGATAAGGTCTGCGCAGGTTACATCAAGGGGCACATCCCTTCTGATTTCGGCAAGATACCGAGACAGATAGGCCTTCTCCCTGCCTGCCGATAGTTTTTCCTTTGCCGCTTTACCCAACGGGGCGGCTTCGATGTCCGCGTATACCCCGTCCAGCGAACCGAGCGCGGCGATTAACTTAAGCGCGGTCTTTTCGCCGATACCCGCGACCCCCGGTATATTGTCCGATGGGTCGCCCATGAGCGCCTTAACATCGACAAACTGCGCGGGCTCGACACCGTATCTGTTTTTGAACTCCTCTTCGCCGTATTCCGCCGTTTCTTTATTGCCGGTGAGCAATACATGGGTGAAAGGGTCAATGAGCTGAAAAGCATCGCGGTCACCGGTCAGAATATAGGTGAATACCCCGTCCGGAATACCGGAAATAAGTCCGCCGCCGTCGGCCAGCGTTCCGATTATATCGTCTGCCTCAAAGCCTTCCGCTTCGATAACGGGAAAGCCCAGTGCCCTGATACACTCACGGGCGTGGGGCAGCTGTACGGCGAATTCATCGGGCATCTTCTTTCGCGTTGCCTTATACATTTCGAATTTCAGGTGACGGAAGGTAGGCGCCGGCAGGTCGAAGGCCACCGCCGCGTAATCGGGTTTAAGTTCATCCATATATTTGAGCAATACGGCGGTCATGCCGTATACGGCATTGGTAGGAAGCGCGTCTTTGGTGGTCAGAGGGCGAATTCCGTAAAAGGAACGATACAATACGCTGTTGCCGTCGACTATGAGCAGAGTTTTCATTTGTTTTACCATCCAAAAAATATTTATTAAACTTTTATCCGTTTATCTATTGATTAAATCATAGATTTATTATATAATACCAATGTATGTTAGAATAAGCAAATTAATATACTTTATTAATGCCGTTTTAAATAGATTTAAAAAATTTAAAAAAGGAGAAGAATCACGTGAAAGAACTCAAGGGCACTAAAACACACGCTAATCTTCAGGCGGCGTTTGCCGGTGAGAGTCAGGCGCGGAATAAGTATACTTTTTACGCATCGGCAGCAAAAAAAGCAGGATTAATCGAAGTATCCAAAATATTTGAAGAAACCGCAGCCAACGAGAAGGAGCATGCCGAAATCTGGTATAAACTTCTGTATGATATGAGCAGTGCAACGGCGGAAAATCTTAAAGACGCTGCCGCGGGTGAAAATTACGAGTGGACAGATATGTATCCGGGTTTCGCCAAAACCGCGAAAGAAGAGGGTTTTGATCAGATAGCCTATCTGTTCGAATCGGTAGCCAAAATCGAAAAGAATCATGAAACGCGGTATCTCGATTATATGACAAAGGTCAAAGATGAAACAATGTTTGTCAGCGACACGTCCGTCGTATGGGAGTGCACCAACTGCGGACATATTCATGTAGGCAATAAGGCTCCGGAGATTTGCCCGGTCTGCGATCATGCAAAGGGATATTTTTCAATTAGAAAATAATTATATATCATATAATTAATTAAGTTAAAAACCGGTGAAGGGACGGGGTGCGATTATACGAAAATGTTTATACGACACCTCTTCCGCTGCGGTTTTGAAAGGAGGTGAGCAGGAATAGCAGGACTATTGGCAAGATTGATGGCAGGTAAAAACGATAAACCCAGAGCTGTTGCGTTTATTGATTTCGAGCATTGGTATATATCACTCGACAAACTGTATTCAAAAAAACCGGACTTAAAAGATTGGCGCGATAAACTGTCAAAAAGTTATAACGTAAGAGAAATACTCGTTTTCGCGGATTTTTCAAATCAGGCACTGCGTGCGGAGATACCGAAAATACGCGAGGTGACAAGTTCGATAATAGAGACACAAAACGCGTCTGTTCGTATAAAAAAAGATTATACCGATTTTATCATGCTCGACCATATTTATCAGAAAGCGTTATCTTCACACGATATACAGGCATTTATTATTTTTTCGGGTGACGGTCATTTCAGTTCCGTCGCGAGCTTTCTAAGGAATCAATGCGGAAAGACCGTCGGTGTATACGGCATCAAAAACGCAGTCAGCGGACAGCTAAAGAATACGGCCAGTTGGTGTGTCGAACTTCCAGAAGAGCGAAAAGAAGAAGCTAATAAAAAATATTACGATATGATTTTAAAGAATTTAAAATATCTCGAATCGAACAATCGCGGGAAGAAACGGCTTTATCCCACCTTTTGGGGGACGGTTGACGCCGTCGCAAGTTATTACAATGTCAGGCGCGAGGCGGTTACAAAAGCGCTTCGCGAGTTGATCGAACTGAACTATATTTTCCAGACGGAAGAAAAAATCGACGCGAAAAAGAGTATCAAGGTACTCAACGTGGACTGGAAGGTAGTAGCCAGGGAGGGCGTTTACCCTGAGTGATAGCGCTTGCGCGAAAAAAGCACACCTATTATGAATTTCGGCAATTTCATCATACGCCCGATGCGGCGCGGTTCACGTATCAGACGATACAGCCATTCGAGATTAAGCCTTATAAAGACGCGCGGCGCCCTGCGGGATACACCGGCAAAAATATCGAAGCTGCCTCCGAAACCGCCCATCAATTTAACATTCAGTTCACCGCGGTGTGAATACATCCATTTTTCCTGTCGGGGAACACCCAGACAAATAAGCAGAAGCGAAGCGCCGCTGTCATTGATTTTTTTTATGACAGCGGCATCGTCTTTAAAATAGCCGTCATGACAGCCCGCAATCTTCAGACCGGGATAACGTTCCTTCATATGGAAGGCGGAGGTTTGGGCAATACCGGGTTTACCGCCGAGAAAAAACACACCTTTACCCTTTGCAGCCGACAGTTTTATGAGATTTTCGCACAGTTCGGTACCCGCTACCTTCCCCTTGCGCAAAGGCCGGCGGAGTATGCGGGAAGCCA
>JAQVWU010000197.1 GCA_028709565.1 Eubacteriales bacterium | reverse complement strand
CTGCCACATACAATAATGATTTGAAGATCCAGTTCTATATCATCCAACAATTCAACCGTTTCAGACAGATGGCCATAACCCATACTGCCTCCCATGAGCAATAATGTAGGTTTGTCCGGCATAAGTCCGATGCTTTCCCGTGCCTCCGCTTTTGGCATATTTACCGCGAATTTCGGGTGAATGGGAATTCCGAACGGTAATATCTGTTCGCAGGTAAACCCTTTCTTTTTAGCGCTGATACTCATGTTTTCGTTTGCTATAACCACATAATCAAGATGCAAACCTTCTTCCCAATACGGATGCATGGTAAAATCGGTTACAATACCGATTGTTTTTGCCCGAATAGTATGCCGCTGTTTCAGCAAATCTATAATCATGCCGGCAAAAATATGTGTGCAGACAATCACATCGGGATCGTATATATCAATATATTTTTTCATTTTTTTTGTAAACAGCATATTGGTAAGACGTGTTGCTGACAGACTGTTGGCATTCTTTTTACGTTTTTCCAAATGCTTGTATACCTTTGCGTAAGCAAACTTCGCATTTTCCACAGATAAAAGATACCCTTTTGAAACCGTACCGCCGAGCATTTTATTTAAATAACTGTAGGTATCAAGGATTCTGCATTCTGCCCCAAGAGTTTCGAGATATAAACTCAGCGAAGCTGCTGTGGTATTATGACCTTGTCCAGCAGTAATCGATAAAATTAAAACTTTCAATCACATGCTCCTTATTCAGTATATGATTCAATATCTAGTATAGTATTTACCAGTGAATAATATCCCGTTATAATGTTTTTATCTATAATCGGTTTTTCTGCGGTTTGGTATCTTTTACCCAAACTTATGTATTTTCCTTCAGCAGTGCCGTGATACGGCATAAATTCAAATTTCTTTATCTTTTTCCCGGTTGAGGTTTGTAATTCAGCAATTAAATGTGCGATAGCTTTAATATCATCCGTATTCGTGTTCATGTCCGGTATCAGCGGAACACGAATCCAAATATCAGCACCGTTTTCAAGAAGACAACGAAGATTATTTATGATAATATCGTTATCTCTGCCCGTATACTTCTTATGAAACTGTTTGTCAGCATGCTTAATATCATACAAAAACAATGATGTATAAGGGATGACAGCTTGAAAAGCTTCAAATTTCACACATCCGGCTGTGTCAATCACTACAGAAATCCCCGCGTTATTGCACATTGCAGCTGTTGACGCAATAACAGCCGCCTGAAGCAGCGGCTCTCCGCCTGAAAAAGTAACACCGCCCCCGTTAGTATAGAAAGGTTCATCTTTTATAATTTCATTAAAAAGTTCATTGACTCCGTATTCTTTACCGGTTAGTACCAGTGCTTCGGAGTAACAGACTTCGGCGCATTTACCGCAATCTGTGCAAAGAAATCGGTCGTATACATGATCTTCCCGGAAAATGTGTGCCGAATTCGGACATATTGTACACAGACGGCAGCCTATGCATTTTTGTCGGAAATACTGTATCTGAGGTTTAGGTGAAATCGATTCGGGATTGTGACACCAAAAGCAGTTGAGATTACAGCCTTTCATAAATATTGTTGTTCTTATTCCTGGACCGTCATGTATCGAAAATCGCTGTATATTGAACACAACGCCCTTGTCCGCAGTATTTGTCATGTTTATTCATTATCCTGAACTGTCTTTTATATTACATGCTCTGTTCGCAATATAACTTCATCCTGCATGTTTTTTCCTATGTGTATAAAATAATCACTATAACCGCCTATACGGACTACAAGATCACTGTATTGCTCAGGGTTTTTCTGAGCATCGATCAGCACTTCCCTGTCAACAACATTTATTTGTATTTCAAATCCGCCACGCTTAATATATGTCTTTATCAAAGTCATGAGTTTCGGCATTGATTCTTCGTTAAAGACACTCTTGGCAAATTTAAGATTAACTGCAATACCTCCGATAAACGGATAATGGTCCCATTTAGTGGATGACAAGACAGATGCTGTCGGTCCATTCTTCTCTCTTCCCTGAGCGGGTCCGGAACCGTCACCGAAGGGAAATCCTGCGGGCCTTCCGTCCGGGGTGGCGATGGTAGCGCGTCCGAGCGCTTCGTGCATAACCCAGCAAAATAAACTGGGAATAAATTTATCTCCCCGGTACGTTTTATACTTTGATACCTCAACGGTTATCCATTCGGTAATAGACTGTACGATTTCATCCGGTTCTCTTGAATCATTGCCATACTTATCGATTTTATTTAATATGCGCTGTCTCAAGGGTTCATTGCCGTCATAATTGGCTTTTATTATGGTATATATTTCTGAAAGTGACATTTCCGCATTTTTAAAAACAAGTTCCTTTATTGTCATAAGTGAGTCCGAAAGATTAGACATACCGACAAAAGAAGGCATAATCCAATTATACAAGGCACCGCCGTTATCAATATCGCGTCCCCTAAGGAGACAATCATCGACAAAACATGAAACTAACGGGTCACCTCCGTGAAGTCTGCGCTCAAGCTGCAGTTTATTCTGAGTTATCACTTCTTCGCGTATGGCATTGCCGAGACGCTCTCTGTATAAATCTTCAAGTTCCTTATATGAACGGCATTTCCGGTCAATATCCGGGTCTGCCAATACATCAAGCAAGAATTGAGTAAGGTTATGATACGGACTTGCTACCCAGACCGCTGAACGGTGACATGGGGTAATTTCCACACAGGTACTTTGGATATATTCACAGGCATGATCAAATGGAAGACCGTAATACATCAAACCTTTTATAATTATATCGTCATTAAAAATGGCGGGGTGGGAATAACCTTTACCCAACAGATCACAGGCAAGTTCAAGCAAATCGTCCGGTGTATCACAGTTATAACACAGGCAGATACCGGGATAAATCATACGTGTATGAGCGATGCTCTGCAGGAATAAATATGTAAGCTCATTTGTCATATCCTCTCCGTCAGGACCTCTGCCTCCGACCATCAGTCCGACAGCCAGACCGCGCGAGATATAGTCATTAAATAAAATACATGTGCAGGTAATCAGTTCAAGCGCCTCATCAGGTGTTATATCACCGTTTTTTATATCAGTTCTGTAATAATCGATTAAGTATCTGTCAGGACGGCCGAATTGATACAGTCCTTCAAGACAAAAGGTTACAAAATGAATGCATTGAAGCGCCTGACGAAAGTTTTTCGCGGGATGCATCGGCACCACAGCCAGTGTTTCGGCAATCAGAATTAATTCCTTTTGACGTATGGGATCTGTTTCACTGTCAGCAAGCGACAAAGCATAATCATTATATTTTTTGGCATAAAATATCAGCCCCTCGAGGGCAGCCAGACATCCCAGATAAAAATTATCCTTTTCTATGTTTTCGGGATCAGCAAGATTGAGCGCGGAACGATACTCATTTATTTCTGTAACAATACCGGCAATACCTACGCGTAACAATTTCGCATAATCAATAGCCATGTGCGAAGCCTGACCTCCGACGGGGGTCATTGCCGGAACCGATTTGCTTAGTATTATATCGTAATCTGTTTTTTCTTCGGTTGTAAGAGTCCGATAACAGGGTTTCCCTACTATTAATTCACGGGCATCTATGACGGGTGTGGCGTGTTTCAGGGCAAACCCCTGTGCATACCCCCGCCGATAGATTTCAGACTGTCCGCGGAAATCAATATAACCGCGTAAACGATTATAATTGTTTTCAACGCTTGTAAAACCACCAGTACCGCGGCGTAGTGATTCGATGCGTAAAAATTCACATCTCTCAAACATTTTAATACCCCATATATAAATTAAATAATAAGACGGAATTTGATAATTTCAATACTATCAATTGTATCATATTATAATTATTTTATCAAGAAGTTTATTGAAAATCATTGACAAATATAATGTTTTATGATATACTTATTCTACCTCGGCAGAGAGGTTTTTTTTGTGCGGTATATTAACTTGCCGAGGGAGATAATTTTTTATCGGAGGTGTAAAAATGAGAGTAAAAATAACATTGGCATGTAATGACTGCAAACAACGAAATTACGACAGTATTAAGAGTAAAAAGAACAACCCTGACAGACTGGAAATGAATAAATACTGTAAATTCTGCCGTAAGCATACGGCACACAAAGAAACAAAATAAGGAGGCGCAGCACTTGAACAACAAGGATAATAATGATAATAATGTATCCGTTAAATCGGTTGACAACACCGAATCATCTGAAAGTAAAAAAGTCGCGCCTAAAAAGAAAACAAAAATATCGCTTAAAGCAAAAATATTAAAAGCCTTACGCGAATACAAGAGCGAATTAAAAAAAATCGTATGGTTTAATCGCGAACAAACGTTTAAAAGTTCCGTTATCGTTATAATCAGTGTGATTATAGTAAGCGCTTTTATAAGTTCTTTGGATTATATCTTTTCTACCGCGCTGTTATGGCTTGGTAAACTTGTATAATGCGGTGTTGTTGATATGAGTGATTTTAGCGATTCCAATATCGAATCCAGATGGTACGTAGCTCATACCTATTCCGGATACGAAAACAAAGTAAAAGCAAACATTGAAAAAATTGTGGAAAACCGATCTCTTCAGCACCTGATAATGGATGTAAAGATTCCCGTAGAAATCGTAGTCGAAAAAAACGGTATCGACGAAGACGGTAATGCAAAGGTAAAAGAAGTTGAAAACAAGGTTTTTCCAAGCTATGTCCTAATCAAAATGGTGATGACCGACGAGAGTTGGCATGTAATTCGAAATATACGCGGTGTAACAGGTTTTGTCGGACCCGGTTCCAAACCTGTACCATTAAGTGATGAGGAAATATTATTGATTGGTATTGAATCACGTGTTATATCTTTGGAATATAATGTCGGCGACAGTGTAAAAATATCATCCGGACCGCTCAGCGGTTATATTGGTATTGTTCAGGAGATATCTGAAGACAAGAAAAAAATCATGGTACTTGTTTCAATGTTTGGTCGTGACACACCTGTAGAACTTGATTCGGACGCAGTAAAACTGTTAGAAATGTAAACAGATAAAAAAAGAGCAGACAAAATGGTTCTTAGCGACGTGGGAGAGAGAAAATCTTACATTCTCTCGCATTAGTGCGGTAGTCATTAATCGCATATACGGTATTAATTTACCGTTACCACATTCGGAGGTATAATTATCTATGGCAAAAAAAATAACGGGTTATATAAAATTACAATTAGACGCAGGTAAAGCTTCAGCACAACCCCCCGTAGGTCCCGCACTCGGTTCATACGGTGTCTCCATTCCAAACTTTATAAAAGAATTTAATGAGCGGACAAAGAACAGCATCGGTCTGGTTATCCCTGTTGTTATTACCGTTTTTGCGGACCGTTCTTTCACATTCATTACCAAGACTCCGCCTGCTCCCATTCTTATAAAAAAAGCATGCGGGATCGAAACGGCATCAGCTACTCCCCAATCTGAAAAAGTCGGAAAAATAACCAAAGAACAGGTCAAACAAATAGCCGAAACCAAAATGCCTGATCTTAACGCAGCTTCCCTTGAGGCGGCTATGAGTATGATTGCCGGAACAGCTCGCAGTATGGGCATTACGGTAGAAGAATAAACGGGAGGAGAAATAAGATGTCAAAAAGAAGCAAAAATTATCAGGAGAGTCAAAAATTATTTGACAAAACAAAATCCTATGATCCGTCAGACGCTCTTGATTTGGTTTGCAAGACAGCAAAAGCAAAATTCGATGAGACAATAGAACTTCATATACGTCTCGGCGTTGATTCTCGCCATGCCGACCAGCAGGTCAGGGGCGCGGTGGTTCTCCCGAACGGTACAGGCAAATCCACACGCGTCCTCGTTTTCGTGAAAGAAGATCGTGTTGCGGAAGCCAAAGAAGCAGGTGCAGATTATGCGGGCTCCGATGAATACATTCAGAAAATTCAAAAAGAAAATTGGTTTGAATTCGATGTTATCATAGCCACAGATCGGAAGAGCACAC
>JAQVWU010000196.1 GCA_028709565.1 Eubacteriales bacterium | reverse complement strand
GATATATTAAAAACAAAATAAAACTAATCACAGCTGCCCGAAACGGATAAGGCAGCTGTTTTTATATATTGTTTTATTAAATGCGGTGTTATATACGCTTGAACTGCCGCTCCAGCGAGTGTTTTGTTATCTCAAATGCCGTCGGTCTGCCATGAGGACAGTATGTAACGTCGGGTAAACGCATCAGTTGCTCGCACAGCCAGACGGTATTGGCTTCGCTGTCCTCGCGTCCCGCTTTCAGCGCGGCTTTACATGAAGCCTGATAGAGCGCCCGCTCAAAAACAATATCCCGCGCCGTATTGACGCTGCCGGTATTTTCGGACAACTTGCCTGCCAGAGCGACAAGCACATCCGAAGCTTCGCCGGACGTCAGCCCCGACGGTATCGCCGTTATTTCCGCGGTCTTTTCTTGCAAGACGAATTCGATACCCGTCGCTTCTATTTCGCTTTTATATTCGGAAAGGGACTGGTGCTCGATTCCGGTCAGAGCCACCTCAGCCGGTATCATCAGCATCTGCGAATAACGCCCGCCGCGTTTCATGTTCCTTTTCATCTCTTCGAATATAATCCGCTCGTGCGCCGCGTGCTTGTCTATTACCAACACGCTCTCTTCAAGCTGGACAAATATATACGCGTTAAAGGCGGTGCCTATAATTCTATAAAAAGATACCGGAGTTTCCGATTCCGATTCCGTTTCCGTTTCGGCGGGTTTTACCTCGGTTTTGATTATATCGCCGTTCACCGCGGCTGCCCGTGAAGCCGGTTCCGGCTCTGTTTGCTGTGTTGAGCCGGCATCATCGGGCAAAAGTTCAGGCTTGTCGAAAATATTAACCTGTTCCTCTTTTTTTTCATCCTCTTCGGTGATATTGTCGCTGATTGAGGTAAAGGCGTTTATAATGCGAACATCCTCACCGGTCATTACAGTGCCGTGAAGCCGCATCTCCGGTCTGTTTGTCCGTTGGTTCAGCGCGTTGCGTACGGCGCAATAAACACCGTTATAAATTATTTTTTCATTGGAAAACTTGACTTCGAGCTTTGTCGGGTGAACGTTGACATCCACATAAGCGGGATGGATTGTAATATTCAATACACAGCAGGGAAAGCGGTCGGCGGGTATATATGAATTGTAAGCATCTTCAAGGGCGGCGGTCACCGTATTGCTTTTAATATAACGGCCGTTCAAAAAAAGATTCTGATAATTGCGGTTGCCCCGTATATTGTCGGGCGAACTGATATATCCCGTCACCGATACCCCTTCGGTCAAACCGTCCGCCTGTATCATTTTTTTGGCGAATTCCCTTCCCAGAACGGCATAGATTGTATTGAGCAGTTTACCGTCTCCGGAGGTGTCAAATCTCACATTGCCGTCGGATATATGTTTTACGGCAACCCCCGGTTTTGAAAGGGCGATTTTTTCGACGACCGCGGTCACCGCCATCGCTTCGGCGGCGTCACGTTTCAAAAATTTACGGCGCGCCGGGATATTGGCGAATAAATCCTCAACGATTACGGTTGTGCCTTCCCGGGAACCGATGTCGGTTATATCGTTTATGTTACCCGCAACAGAAACCATCAGCGTACCCGTGCTGTCTTTAATCCGTTTTGTCATAATCCGCAGTTTTGAAACGGCGGCTATCGCCGCCAGCGCTTCGCCGCGAAATCCCAGGGTTTGTATACCGTCCAGGTCCGGGGCGATTTTTATCTTACTGGTGGCATGTCGCAGTATGCTGACCGCGACATCCTCACGGCTCATTCCGCAGCCATCGTCGCTGACCCGTATAAAGGAAATGCCTCCGTTTTTTATTTCAACGGTTATATGCGCAGCACCCGCGTCAATTGCGTTTTCCATCAATTCTTTAACCACCGACGCCGGGCGGTCCACAACCTCACCGGCAGCGATCAGATTTGCAACCTGCAGGTCCAGCAAATTAATAATTCCCATGTTATGGTATTCCTATATTTCTATATTCCTATTTCCTGTTCTTCTTCCTGTAAATAAAAACAGTAATCAACGCGACCAGCACCACAGCCAGTATGACAACCGTCAATATATCCAAACCGTTATTATCGCTTATGTCTGCGGATGTAACGGCGCTGCCGGTCAATGACGTCAAACACATGATAAAACCTACAATGTTGATATAAGCGTATGCCGAAATCGTGCCAAACATTGCAATAAAACCTCCCGCCGATATTATATATACATCGGATTCGTAATTTATTGAGCCGCTTTCTTCAATTCATATAACAGATTGAGCGATTCAATCGGTGTCAGCAGTTCAGGGTCGATATTATTAAGTCTTTTTATTATATCGTCGGTCTTATAATCATCAAAGGTGATATTTTGATTTTCCGCTTCTTCCGCGGGCTCGGCTGCCGTTATTTTTGCGCTTTTTATTTCCAGATTGCGCAGCAGTTCTTTGGCGCGTTTTATAACCTCACCCGGAACTCCCGCAAGGAGCGCGACCTCGATACCGTAGCTTTCGTCGGCGGCTCCCCGTACTATTTTTCTGAGAAATGTTATCTTGTCGCCTTTCTTCTTTGCCGCTATATTATAGTTTACCACTCCCTCAATTTCACCTTCAAGGGAGGTCAATTCGTGATAATGCGTGGCAAACAGCGTTTTTGCTCCTATCTTTTTGCTCAGTGTATATTCAGCGGTGGCGCGCGCTATGCTCATCCCGTCAAAGGTGGAGGTCCCCCGTCCGATTTCGTCATATATAATCAGACTGCGCTTGGTGGCGTTTTTTAATATATAGGCAACCTCGGTCATCTCGAGCATAAAGGTCGACTGACCTGAAGCGAGGTCATCGGATGCCCCGACCCGGGTAAAAATCCGGTCAACGACGCCTATGCTCGCTTCCCTGGCGGGTACAAATGAACCTATCTGAGCCATAATGACTATCAGTGCCACCTGACGCATATATGTTGATTTACCCGCCATATTGGGTCCGGTTATCAGCATAAGGCGATTATGATTGGTATCAAGGGTCGTGTCATTGGGCACAAAATAACCGTCGGTGACAAACTGTTCGACTACCGGGTGACGTCCGTCCTTAATGGATATCGTGTCGCCGTATTCAACATCGGGACGGGTATAATTATTTTTGACCGCAATATCAGCCAGACTTACATAGACATCAAGGGCGGCGATCATGCCCGCGGTCTTCTGAATGCGGCCCGCCTGATCCGCCACGCTGTCGCGAATCTCACAAAACAGCTCATATTCAAGGGCTGTAACCTTGTCGGTCGCCCCCAGAATCGTCGATTCCATGTCCTTGAGCTCCTGGGTAATGAAACGTTCGGCATTGGTCAATGTCTGTTTGCGTATATAATGTTCCGGAGCATCCGACAGGTTCGACTTTGTTATCTCTATGTAATAACCGAAAACACGGTTATAGCCTATCTTCAACCCGCGTATGCCCGTTTTTTCCCGTTCTTCCGCCTCAATTTTATCTATATAGCTTTTGCCGTTATGTATTATATCATAGAGTTCATCCACCTCGGCGTTATAGCCCCTGTGGATAATACCTCCCTCGCGGATTGAAAAGGGCGGGTCATCGGTAATAGCCCGTGAAAGCAGATCCGTTACATCATCCATCGGGTCCAGTGTGTTATAAATTAAAAGCAGCTCCGCTCCGCTGCAATCAGCAAGATGGGCTTTTATCTCGGGGATCTGTTTGAGCGTCTGCAATACGGCGTGCAAATCCTTCCCGCCGGCTGTACCGTAAATTACCTTTGTCATGAGCCGCTCCAGGTCCGGTATGCCGCCCAACAAATTGCTCAGTTCTTCGCGAAGCAGAAAATCGTCGTACAATTCAGCCACCGCGTCCTGACGGTTCAGTATCGCACGAACGTTCATGAGGGGCTGCTCGGTCCATTTGCGTATCAGCCTGGCACCCATCGAGGTTTTGGTTCGGTCCAATACCGAGAGCAGAGAACCCTTCTTTTCTTTCCGCAGCATTGTCTCACTCAGCTCCAGGTTTCGCCGCGTGTTTATATCCATCTCGAGGAACTGTCCCTCGGTATAAAAAGTAAGGTTTTTAATATATGATTCGTCGGTATACTGGGTTTCGGCTATATAAGCCAGCAGCGCGCCCACCGCACGTACGGCGGGTTCGTTTTCGCCGTCGGTTTTATCGAAACGGCGCTCAATCAGCTGTCTGGCTTTTTCATAATCAAAATGTTCCGCGTAGTCGTTTACAACCGCACGCAGCCTGTCCTTTATAAAGTCGTTCAACAGGCTGTAAGCCGGGTCGTCTTCCGAAACACTGAGCAATATCTCCCGCGGCGAGAAGGTCCCCAGTTCGGTATACAGTCTCTGCATCGCATTTTGACCCTTTAAAACGGTTGCGGATATGTCTCCGGTAGAAACGTCGGCAAACGCCACTCCGATTTCAGGAGATATATACACCGCGCAAAGGTAATTGTTTCTGCTTTCGTCAAGCATTCCGTTGTCAATTACCGTCCCCGGCGTGACCACACGTACAACCTCGCGGCGAACAAGACCCTTCGCCTGGGCGGGGTCTTCCGTCTGTTCACATATCACCACTTTATAGCCGCGTGAAATTAACCGTCCTATATAACCGTCGGCGCTGTGATAGGGTATGCCGCACATGGGGGCGCGTTCGGGTTCCCCGCAATCCTTACCGGTGAGGGTAAGGTCCAGTTCACGCGAAACCAGCTTCGCGTCATCATAAAACATTTCATAAAAGTCGCCTAGACGGAAGAATAATATCGAATCTTCATGCTGCGCCTTAATATCCAGATATTGACGCATCATCGGGGTGACTGCCATAAATTTGCTCCATTCGTGTCCATTCGTATCAATTCATAAACAATAAATCCGTGTATATATAATATATTAAAGCTCAGGCGTTTTATTGCGGGTTAAAACGTCTGTCTTCTCGTTATAATCGGCAAGCGCGTTAATGACAGCCCGTGCAGCCGCTGCAGCCGTCTTCTGAGCAGCCCCTCTCCCCGGTCACAACATAATTGATTTCGGCATTTACCTGATTCATCAGCCGGTATACATCCTCCTGTGCAGCGACAAATGCCATATATACGGGGTGGGACACGACAGCATCATATAACTCGTTTTTGCGTTTATCGATAACTTCGTTAAAAGATTCGTCGTCGGTCGAGGCGGCAGCCGTCTCATGTGCCTTATACTCATCTATCATCGCCAGCAATTCACTGTCGGCGTTATAATCCTCTTCGGCGGCATTCATACGCTGCATTTCATCGCTGTTTTTTATCATAATGCCCAGTTCACGCGCCTTTTCAAGCATATCCATTTTCTACCTCGTATTTTTTATTGATATTTATATATCTATATTTCCGTACAGCGCGTAGGTCTCCGCGCGTTCGACCTTAACCGGTATTATTTTGCCGGTCAGATGGTCGCCTCCTTCGAAATGTATCAGTCTGCCCTTTTCATTTCGGCCGGTCAGACGCGAGGGGTCGGTCTTGCTCCTGCCTTCTACCAGCACTTCTATAATTTTGCCGATATATGCCTGATTTTTTTCATATGATATGCGGTTTTGAACATCAAGCAGCCTTGCAAAACGTTGTTTTTTTACTTCAGGCGTTATTTGTCCGTCCATTTTACCGGCTTTTGTACCTCGTCGTTTTGAATAGATAAAAGAGTAAATCGAATCAAAGCGGATTGTTTCCAGCATGGTTATCGTGTCTTCAAAATCTTCATCTGTTTCGGCGGGAAATCCTACGATTATGTCGGTGCTCAGGGTTATATCCGGCATACGTTTACGCATATAATCCACCGTTTCGCGGTAAGACCGGGCGGTGTAGCGCCGATTCATGGCGGACAGTACGCGGTCGGATCCGGACTGAAGAGGGAGATGGAATTGTTTGGCGATTTTGGGCTGCTCCGCTATAACGTCAATCAGCCGGCGCGAAACATCCTTCGGATGGCTGGTCATAAAACGCACCAAAAAGTCGCCGTCTATACCGCAGATATCCAGCAGGAGATCCGGAAAGG
>JAQVWU010000195.1 GCA_028709565.1 Eubacteriales bacterium | reverse complement strand
ATGGTCTGCACACGGCCGGAGAAAGACAACGGTGAACGCAAAACAACAAAAATAAAAACAATGCGCGGAATAAACTTCATTGCCGTCATTAAAGAACGGCGCAAAACACGAACCGCGCCTGAAACGGCGCCCTTTCCGAGCCCGGAGGAAAACGAAGACAATCTGTCGGACGTTGCGCTCCTGTTGAGATTGTATTTTTATTATATCGCGCTGGACAGCGGCGACCAAAACGACATACGGACGCATCTTATGGTCATGGAAAAAAACATATCCCGCATTCCCCGTCAGATTGCGCAAAGGGTTTTTCGGGAACTGTGTTTCTTTTATTCGGTCAATAAAAATCCGGAATCGGCGACTCGTTATATGGAACTGACCGAACAAGCATACGGACAGAAAAAAGCGCCGGATGAACAGCGCGCCCGCGCATATTATGAAATGTATGTAAAACGCAGATATAAGACCGCCTTTTCAATATGCCGCGGCGCCTTGGCAAAAACTCCGGCAGCCGACGGTCTGACCATAATGAACACCGCGCTTATCAGAGCGCTTGTGATTCTGATACATCAAAAAGTCTCTCAGAGCAAAAACGAATAAAAACCGGACAGCGAAAACAAACGCCGTCCGGTGTATCTTATTATAAATAAACGAGGCAATATGACGGGAATGACGGGAAAACTAAAAATTTATAAAAAGGGGTGCGGATACTCATATACAATCGGCGCCTCACCGACCATCGAACTGCTCAGGCACATGCCGGGGGTGGTTAAAGAGATCTATATACATTCTAAATTCGACAATCCGGCCGTCGTCGTCAATTTGTGTCGTTGGGTCCCCGTCCTGAGGGACGACCGGACTTTTTTGCGCGTCGGGGTAAACGACAACAGTTATGTACTGGGTGTATTCGAACAGTATGACATGCGGCTTGACCCCCGCAGACCGCATATCGTGCTTGTCAATCCTTCGGATATGGGTAATCTGGGCACCATAATACGGACGGTTCTGGGTTTCGGCTATTATAATCTGGCGATTATCACACCGGCTGCCGATATGTGGAACCCGAAAACAGTCCGGGCAAGCATGGGAGCCTTTTTTAAACTCAATATAAGCTGTTATGACGGCTTTGACCGGTACAGGGCGTCCTTTCCGGACCACCGTCTTTTCCCTTTTATGCTCAACGGAGCTGCCCGTCTGAGCTTTGAGGACTGTCCCGAGACTGGTCTGTTTTCCCTTATATTCGGAAACGAATCGAGCGGACTTGATGACAGCTTTCTCGGTGTCGGTCAGCCTGTCTTCATTCCGCAGACAGACCTGGTGGATTCGCTGAACCTGGCGGCTGCGGTGTCGGTCGGCGCGTATACCTTTTCCCTGAAAAACAAATTAATATAGTATTATAATTTTCTGAAGTTTTTAATCCGGTGAAAGGTCGAATGGTTGGCGTCGTGGAAATTGCGCGCGCCGTTATGCGCCGTACGGCACAGGTATAGCAGGTCATCACCGTCAAAAACAAAAGAGACATACTGAAAACCCGTCTTTTTGGAGTCGCTGTCCCGATAATCCAGCAGGTCGCAGTTCACCTCCCAGTCAAACAGATTGTCGGAGGAGGCAAGGGACAGCAGATTACGGGCCCCTGCATGGGATGCGTCAATAATCCGCGAACATATAGTCCAATACTTTGCCGATTGCGGATCATATAAAATATCGAATTTCGACAGGTTACCCGGGAAATCAATCACACGGCTGAAGGCAAGTCTCTTTTCGGGTTCCGACGTATCGACCCTGAGCACCATTGCCTTTCCGTATGAAGGAATGCAGCCGTTTGTCTGATATCTCAGAATGTTATACAGTTCTCCGTCCGGCGATACCACCGCGCTGCCCTCAATACAGCCGGCGCTTTCGCCCTCAACGGTACCCTGCCAGTCCGGATTATAGGGAAGCGGTTCCGCGATTGTCCATATCGAGGCGTCGAGCAGATCCCCCTCCGCATCCGCCGACAGCATGGTCATGGCATGGGTACCCACCGACCACGCGCCGTATTCGACGGCGGTCCACAGTCTGCCGGCATGTTCGGTGACCGGCATGGGCGCGTGATGGAAACCGCTTTCCCGCGCCGAACAGCTGCCCCGCGCTATGACCGTGGGCAGGCAGAAGTCCTTCCCGTCATAGCGTCCTATGAGAATATCGCCGTATTCGGTGGACATGGCGAGCATATATATCTCCCCGCGGTGTATAAACAGTTTTCCCCAAAAGCAGGGGAACAGGTCGCAGACATAATACCATGTCTCCCCGCCGTCGTCCGAACGATACACAAAGGACAGGTTCTGGGGCATGGCGCCGCCGAATACATCCATTGACGCCATCAAAAAGCCGTCCGGGTGTTTTATAATCGAGGGGCTGCAAAGGGAGCGGCCCGAAAAGCTGAACGCCTCGTCCCCGGGATGGAGATAGTTCACCGTTATACCCGGCACATATCCCGTACGGGCGAGCCTTATGCGGCTGCGCCGGCTGCCGCCCGTCACATAGAACTCATAATCGGCGCCGGTCTCCAGTCCGGTCAGCGCTGCGGCGGAGTTATCCGTTTCAAATGACATATACCGGTCGTCCGATGTTTTTTTATAATGAACGGTATATGAGCCTTCGCCCCGCGAAATATCAAACCATTCAAAAACAACCGATGTGACCGACGGGGCAATTCTGCAAATGTGAATCTCATACGGCACTGTCAGCCTGCGCACATCCTCAATGGGACGTACATAAGGCTGGAATGACCATGTATTTACACCCTTCAACCCTATTTACCGAAGGCAGCCTGAGACTGATTGGGGCTTGAGCGCTTTGCCATATACGGCAGTCTGCGTTCGATGGCGGCGCGGGATATTTCAATGTCTTCATGCACCTCCGCCTCGGTGAAGCAGCCTACCGTTACCATGTCGCATTCACGCAGCGTATTCCATACAAAATTAAGGCCGACAAAGGGTGAAACCCGGCCCGCAGCCATGGGCTTGATGGTCATAACCGGCTTTTTGGCGGTATGTATGATGCGGGCTACCGATTCGACCTCAACCTGCATGAGGAATCCGGCGCAGTTATATAGCTGAATATATGTCTGAACATCGTAATTGTTATTGTCGCTGTAGACAATAATCTCGGGCATGTGCGCCGAAAGTCCGGGTATCATGCCGGCGTCGCGTATCATCGCGGTATAGTCGTCCAGGCGGTCTATCGTTCCGCTCAGCTTGGAAACCAGTTGTTCGACGCTGGAATGGTGCAGAAAACAAAATTCGCATCCCAGTTCCGCACTTTTTTTGATAATGGCGTCGGCTTCGGCCCGCGCCTCCTTAGAATCGGCGACATTCATTGTAGGGGTGTCAATCAGGTGCATCTTCACACCCGTCTTATCCATGGCGCGGTAAGCCGCTTCGGCGATTATCGGCTGCCGGGAAAACACGCCCATCATGGTGTCAACGCCGTTTTCAATAAAGGCGGTCAGTATAGGGACCAGTGTCTCGGCGGTCTGATGGCGGTCAAGTATCATTTTATCGGCCGCGCCCCCCGTGTGGCTGTAACCCAGCATCCAGTTCGTGCCTATTATCATGCGGGAAAGGGAAATGCCGGCAACCTCGGTACGCGGAAACAATTCTGACATAAATATCTCCTCCGGTTCAATCTTTGTTATACTGTATTATATTTTAAAACGGCGCGCGGGTACATCGTCCGTCCTATATGATTTTATCATTTTTTAAGCACAGCGTCAAGTGTTATCAATAATAATTGTTTTGCCGGAAATCCGAAAATTCGATGTCTTTAATATTTTTCGTTAAGATATATTTCAATCCGGTTTTGCAAAATTCGGATAATCTCGTCGTAGGGTTTGTCGGTTGTATCCTGCAGGTATGGGCCGACCTCCTCCCAAAACAGATTGACCGGCGTCATATCTATCTTTTGCGTTGTGTCCAGCGTGTTGAGAAGACCGAGAAATTCGTCAATCTCCTCCCGGGACAGCGTTGTGACAAACACCTCTTCGCCGCTTTTTGAAAAGTCATCTATATATATTTTTTCTTCCTCTGTAAGCGGATTTGAAAATTTTGTTAATCCTGATGACCTGCGTACATATGTTGTGGACAATACTTTATCAATATATTTTTCCATAGCGCTTTTTGTTACCGGAAAAGTCATATTATAATTCGCCTCATTAAACTGGTAATTGTCCGACAGCAAAAATTTTATAAATTCCCACGCGCCCTGTATATGTTCGGATTGCGCTGATACGGAAAAATAGTCATGCGACGATATATATGAACCGTTGCCGTACAGAGACGGATATCCGATAAAACTTATATCACCGCCGAACAAGTATTTACTATCGAAAACGGCGTTGAAGTTACTGAGAACATGTTCTATTCTCAGCAGCAGTTTATCCGACCGGTACATCACGCGCCGCTGATCCCGGTCCATGTCCATGGGAGTAGGGGTATAATTTCTGCAAAACCCGATGATCTTTTTAAACTCATCGGTATTGAATTTTGTCGTTTTGTTTTCCGTATCAATAAACTCCGATATTGTCCTGCTGGACAATATCGTGCTTGACAGGTATTCCAACAGTGTGACATCGTCAGATAATGACAGGGCGTAATCGATCATCTCGGACTGAGTCCAGCTTTTCATCGGAAAATTGGACTTTTTGCCGATTATCGTATTGATATAAACGCTGTGCGGAAGCATATACAGTTTGCCGTCCTGCGCAAACGGTATCCTGACATAATCGGACAGTATATCCCGTGACAACTCTTCGTCGCTGTCCAGCAGGCCGAAGATGTCGGCAAATAACCCCTTTTCGATATAACTGTCGATCGGATAGGAGTTTGAATAATCATCACTCATGTATAAAAATAAATCAGGAACGTTTCCTGCGGCAATGTCGTTGTTGAACATGGTCACGCTGCGTTCGTAGTCATTGTCAACCTGATACCGGGTATAATCGTTAACCAGGATTCTGTATTTGTCATTTTGGCGGTTGAAGCTGACAATATAATTCTCAATATCAAATCCACCGCTCATTTTTGCGAGAATCAATGTGATTTTTTCCTCAAGTTCCGATTCCGGTATCAGCGTCATCCTGCCGATTTCGTTCGTCCGCGTTGACCAGTCGCTGATTGCAAATAAAATTTCTTCCGGCGATATGATTTTTATGGACTGTATTGTACGCCCCGATATATCAGAATTGAGCCAGTTTATAATCTGTATCGCTTCCCCGCCGATATCGTAACCGTACAAGCCGTTGTTGTTTTTTATGTAGATATCATATCCGTCGCCGATATGCAGCGAGGGATTGAGCTCTCCCCGAAACAATTCTTCGGGCAGCGATAATTTATCACCGAGTTTATAGTTTTCCCTGTCGATGTAAGCCGCGGTGTAGGTCATATTTTGCGGCTTTCGCGTCACCGCGACCGGTTCCCCGGTTTTCAGTGTCACCAGCCCCTGCATTTTACCGCCCGTTACCTTTATCAGTGCTTTACGGGCGCCGGACCGGTCTGTTACGGCGATTTTGGTATCGGACGCGATATAATACAGATCGTCCGCCATCACAATGCCCGCGATATAAAATCCTTCTTCCCCGGACATATTGACACGGATATTCCTGACGGTGATATCAAACAGATTGTCCGCGCTTAAAATGAAGTCCGTATCGCCGCGCTCCGATGATTTTGTCAGCGATACTTCCTCCCAGTATTTTTCGCCTACACTCATTTCAACTTTTATCACGCTGCCGTCGTCGAATGTATAGCTGTTCGATGAATCCGCGTCATATATAATTTGCGGGTTCCTGCCGTCCATATCAAAACGGCACAATACGGCGGCATTTGCTTCATCCTGCGTATAGCCTTGAAAAAAAATATATTCGCCGTCGGTTTGGATTGGATAAAACGCATCGGGGGCGAAGTTTTCAGGCAGAGGAAAACTCTCGGTCCTGCATACATTGGAATAAGTCGTCACAGACAAAGGCTCGGGTTTTTCCTT
>JAQVWU010000194.1 GCA_028709565.1 Eubacteriales bacterium | reverse complement strand
GTTTTGCGTCCGCGGAGAGATTGAGCATGTCGACCGAATCGGTCACGGTCAGCGGCGCATACTGGATTATATGCGAGGTTTCATGCACCGAGGACATAGGGGAGACCCGGGAATTCGGGTTCGCCGGGACAAACGGTAGCAATTAAGCAATTAAGCAATTAAGACGGAAATAATATAAAATTTAAAAGAAAAATACATAAAAAAACAGGAGGAATCCCTGCGGTTTTATCGGCAGGGTAAACGATATTGACCGAGAGGACTATTGTAACCGACAGTTTAGAGCAGACTGCGATAATATTCGGCAGTTTTGATGCTAATATAGCTAAAATCGAAAAGGAATACGGTGTCGACATTGTAACACGCGATAACGGGGATACGGCGGGCAGTGCCATCGTAATATCCGGCGGTGACCCTGAAAAGGTCAATCTGGCCGCCTCGGTGATCCGTTGTCTGTGCCGCATGGCGACATACAGCGACGGTCTGACCGATCAGAATGTCGGTTATGCGATTGATATGGTCAATGACGGACGAGCCGAAGAGCTTTCCGCGTTTGATGACGACTGTGTTTGTATAACCATGAAGGGCAAACCCATCAAGGCAAAGACGGTGGGACAGCGCAGATATGTCGATCTGATAAAAAAGAATACCATTGTTCTCGGAACAGGCCCTGCAGGCACCGGCAAGACCTTTCTAGCGGTCGCCATGGCGGTAACCGCGCTGCGCAACAGGGAGGTAAACCGCATCGTGCTGACCCGGCCCGCGGTGGAAGCGGGGGAAAGGCTCGGATATCTGCCGGGCGACCTGCAGAGTAAGATTAATCCGTATCTTCGCCCGCTGCAGGACGCGCTGCTGGAAATGCTCGGACCGGAAAATTACGCGCGTCATATCGAGCGCGGAACAATAGAAATCGCGCCGCTGGCATACATGAGGGGACGCACCCTTGACGATTCGTTTATTATACTGGACGAGGCGCAGAATACCACCCCTGAGCAGATGAAGATGTTTTTGACACGGCTCGGCTACAACTCAAGGGCAATTGTCACCGGAGACCTGACCCAGACCGACCTGCCGCGCGGTATACGCAGCGGACTTTCCGAGGCGGTTCGTGTGCTCAAAAACATTGAGGATATAGCCGTTCATACGTTTACAGACAGGGATGTGGTCCGGCACAGACTGGTTCAGAAGATTATTCTCGCTTATGAAAAACATGACAGGGAGCGTCAGAACAGTGCGCAGGATACCAGGACTCGTTATCTATATAAAAAATGATCAGGACAGACTCCGCGCGGGTACCTGCCTCCGTTTGCTGATAAAAAGGGCGATAGCCGAAACCCTGCGCCGGGAGCACCGGTCACTTAACACCGAAATTTCGATAACGCTTACCGATGACGATAAAATACGGGAACTCAACCGTCGGTACCGGCGAAAGGATTCGCCCACCGACGTACTGTCATTTCCCATGAACGAGGCCGGTATCCTCGGCGATATCGTGATATCCCTTGAGCGCGCGGCGGAACAGGCGCTTCACGGCGGTCACTCCCTCGGCCGGGAAACAGCGTTTCTCACCGTGCACTCGGTGCTGCATCTGCTGGGTTATGACCATGAAACCTCAGGGGAGGAACGCCGTGAAATGTTCACGCGTCAGGAGGAAATTATGAACATTTTAAAACTTAAACTGAAAAAGGGCATTATATAGACCATTTATAATTATATTTATATGGTCGCACGCGCCGAAAGGAAGAACAAATGACACGCACCGCCTTTATCGCCATAGTCGGAAGGCCCAACATCGGCAAATCGACGATTATAAACGCAATTCTGGGAGAGAAGATAGCGATTGTTTCCTCCAAACCTCAGACCACCCGTAACCGCATTACCGGTATACTCACCAGGGGGGATGACCAGTATGTCTTTCTGGACACCCCCGGAATGCATATGCCCAAAACAAAACTCGGAGATTATATGGTGCGCACCGCCGCCGATACCATATCGGAGGTGGACGCCTGCATCCTTGTGGTGGACGCCGAGCCGCGGACGGGGAACATCGAACGCTCCCTGATTGAACGCATTAAAAAAGCCGGGATTCCCTGCATACTCGCGATAAATAAAACCGACCTCTCAAACCGCGAAAAGATTGCCGAAACGATAACGCTCTTTGCGTCGCTGCATGAGTTCCATGCGGTTGTCCCGGTATCGGCGCTCAAGAATATGGGCATTGATATTATTATAGAAGAATGTTCTGCCTTCTTGACAGAGAGTAGCCATTTCTATCCGGATGACATCGCCACCGATCAGCCCGAACGGCAGATTGCCGCCGAAATCATACGCGAGAAGGTGCTGCGCGCCGCTTCCGAGGAAATTCCCCACGGGACGGCCGTGATGATCGAAAAATTTGAGGATAAGGGCAGCTTGCTCAGGATAAATGCCATAATTATCTGCGAGCGCGACAGTCATAAGGGTATATTGATAGGCAAAAACGGTGAAATGCTCAAAAAGATCGGTACGTGGGCGCGGGAGGACATGGAAGCGTTCTTTAATACAAAGGTTTATCTGGACCTGTGGGTAAAGACAAAAGAAAAATGGCGGGACAGCGATTATAATCTTTCCAATTTCGGATATAAAAACAACTAAAAGTCATGCTCATAAAGATAAACGGACTTATAATACGCGACACCGCGTATGGTGAAAGCGACAAGATGCTCACCGTGCTGACCGCGGAACGCGGAAAAATCAGCGTTACGGGCAAAGGCGTCCGTTCGCAGAAAAGCGTTCTACGGGTCAGCGCGCATATTATGTTCTACGGCGAATTGACGCTGTATGAGCGCGGCGACCGTCTGTGGCTGAGGGAAGCCGCGGAAATCAGGGATTTTTACGATGTTTCGCTGGGTCTTGAGGCGCTCTCTTTGGTCGCGTATGTTTTCGATGTTATCAATGAGGTCTGTGTTGACGGAGAGGATGAAAGCGCGCTGCTGAGGCTGACGCTGAACACCCTGCATATGATCTGTGAAAAAAAGCGCAGCCTGCCCTTTATAAAGGCGGTTTTTGAACTGCGCTGCGCAGCCGAGGCGGGTTTTGCGCCCCTGCTTGACGGGGAATGCGCCCTTTGCGGTAAAAAAGGGGCGCGCTGCCTGGACTATGCCGGGGGAAGTCTGATTTGCGCCGCCTGCGCCGACCGGGAAAACAGGGGAACGGCCGCGCTTCCCGCGGATGTAATAAGCGCCTTACGCCATGTGGTGTCCGCCGACCCCGCCAGGATATTTGCCTTCCGGATCGATACGAAAGCCGCGGAAAATTTTTATGAAGCCTGTGAACGGTATCTTACGGCTCAGCTTGACCGTTTGCTGCCGACCCTCACCTACCTCAGGTCGGTATTTCCGGACACAAAGACAAATGTGACCGACGAACGGTAAATACAGTTAAAATATTAATATCATGACAAACAGGAATTTTTAACACAATGTCCAACTTTGAAAGAGCGCAGACAACGCTGGAATATAATAAAATACTGCAGATGCTGTCGGAGTGCGCCCATACCGAGGGTGCCGCCGCCATGGCACTGCAGCTCACCCCCTCGTCCGATATTGACCGGGTACGGCAGCTGCAGGCACAGACCGGTGACGCCAAAAAGCTGGCTTCAACCAGGGGAGCCCCGTCCTTCGGTTTTATCAAGGACGTAAATCCGGCGCTGGACAGGGCCGACCGGGGTGCCGTTCTAACGCTGAAGGAAATTCTCGATATAGCCGATGTGCTGCGCACGGCAAGGACGCTGCTCGATTATATCAACACCGATAAAAGATACGATACCGTGCTTGACGAGCACTTTGGCAGGCTTACGGTAAACCGGTCGCTGGAGAATGAAATCCGGCGCGTAATTATTGCTGAGGATATGATAGCCGACGAAGCCAGCCCTGCGCTTGCCGATATCCGCCGAAAAAAACGCGGCATGTCAAACCGTATAAATGATATCCTCCAGCGCTATGTATCGGGGGATTATTCCAAATACCTGCAGGAGAATATAATCACCCGCCGCGGCGGACGTTTTGTCATCCCGGTGAAAAACGAATATAAAAACGAAATCAAAGGGCTGGTGCACGACACCTCCGCGTCGGGCGCTACGCTGTTTATCGAACCCATGAGTGTTGTCGAGGCCAATAACGACCTGCGCGAACTGGAAAGCAGCGAAGCGCATGAAATCGAGCGCATCCTGGCCGCCCTTTCCGCCGAATGTGCCGCCGACGCCGACAGCATTTCACTGAATTATTATAATATAACCGAACTCGCCTTTATCTTTGCCCGCGCGGAATTTTCCTTCCGCTTAAAGGCTGCTCAGCCGAATATATCATCCGATTATAAGGTTGAACTCTTTCACGCGCGTCATCCGCTGCTGGACCCGGGTACGGTGGTTCCGATACACATCTCCCTCGGCGAAACGTTTGACACTTTGGTTATTACGGGGCCGAACACCGGGGGAAAGACCGTTTCGCTTAAAACACTCGGTCTCTTCGCCCTCATGACCCAGGCGGGCCTGCATATACCGGCGGATGATACCTCGACAATGCCGGTCTTCAGCGCCGTTCTTGCCGACATCGGGGACGAGCAGTCAATCGAGCAGTCCCTTTCCACCTTTTCATCCCACATGGTCAATATCGTGAGCATACTGCGCGAGGCGAAACAGGGCAGTCTGGTGCTGCTCGACGAACTCGGCGCAGGTACCGATCCGGTTGAGGGGGCGGCTCTCGCGGTTGCCATTCTTGAGAGCGTGCGCGAACGGGGCACCCTGTGCGCGGCAACCACCCATTACGCCGAACTCAAGGAATTCGCGCTGAACACCGAAGGGGTGTCAAACGCGTCCTGCGAGTTTGACGTGGAAACATTAAAGCCTACCTTCCGCCTCATAATCGGAACGCCGGGTCGGTCCAACGCCTTTGCCATCTCTTCTAAATTAGGGCTTGACGAATCGATTGTCGAGCGCGCCAGGACAAAAATGTCGGGCAGCAGCAGGCGTTTTGAGGATGTCATCGACAAACTCGAGGCATCGCGGATCGATATGGAAAACCAGCGGGAAGCGGCGGAGAAAATGCGGCGCGAATATGAAACCTATGCCGCCGAAGCCGAACAGGCATTAAAAACAAAAATTGCCGAAACGGAAAAACAGCTGGAAAAACAGCGCCGAAAGGCCGCGCAGATGCTGGAGAGCGCCAAGGTCTCCAGTAAATTCGTTTTCGGACAGCTTGATGAGCTCAAGCGCCGCCGGGACAGTGAAATTTCCGCCGGAGAACTTGAAACGGCCCGGGATAAGGTTCGCCGCTCGCTCCGTGAAACCGACGACCTGGTAAATCCGGTACGCGAAAAGAAGGTTAAAAATTATGTGCCGCCCCGTCCCTTCGCCAAAGGCGACCGGGTGCTCATAGTCAACATCGACAAAATTGGTATGCTGGCAGATAATCCGGATGAAAACGGCGACGTGTCGGTTCAGGCGGGTATAATAAAAATGAAGACCAATGTAAAAAATCTCATGCTCTCCGAGGATGACGACAGGACAACCTTTACCGACGCTGAAAAAAAGCGCATGCCGGCAACGGGCTACCGGACCTCTGTCCGTCCCGATTTCTCAAACGAGCTCGACCTGCGCGGCATGAACGGCGAGGAAGCCTGGTCGGCGGTTGACAAATACTTCGATGAAGCCAAGATGGTCAACCTGCGGAGCGTGCGGCTGATTCACGGCAAGGGTACGGGAGCGCTGCGAAACGCGCTGTGGAAGTCTTTAAAAGGGGACGGGCGCATCGCTTCCTACCGTATCGGCCAATACGGGGAGGGAGACAGTGGTGTGACGGTTGTTGAACTTAAGTAATCTTTCAGTATATTTTAAAAATATACCGCGCAGCGATGACGGTTGCCGAACTTAAGTTACATTTTAGTATATTTTAAATACACGGCGCATCGATAACGGTTGTTATTGAAATAGTATTCAAATATAATTTAAATATACAGTAAAGGGGAACGATTATGTCAAACGCTAATTTAAATCTGGGTGC
>JAQVWU010000193.1 GCA_028709565.1 Eubacteriales bacterium | reverse complement strand
TATAAAAAGCATGCAACCGGAATTGCATGCTTTTTATATGCCATTTTTATTTGTATATATTATACTTCTTTAAATAGCGCTATCTGACCCGGAGCCAGGTAAATGCTTACCGTTTGTCCGCCTTCGCCTTCAACCGCGCCGATCGGGTCTGTATGTACGGCAACGGGCGCGAATTTATTGCCGTATACACAGCGTTCGACTTTTATGTTTTCCTTAAATTTAACGGAAATCTGGGCGGATTCAACCGGCGAATTGCAGCACGCTATATAATATACGCTGCCTTCGGCGTCACGGAAGCGGGAAAACACAGCCGGAACGGCGCTCTTTACATCAAGTACATTGCCGAACGGCTCAAACAGTTTTATTCCGCCGTATGCTTTGGTTACATGATAACAGGTGTCGATTGTCAGTGTATGTATTATTTCGCCGCAGTAATTATTGAAAACACGATTTATTTCCGACAGCCATCCGAACTGTTCGGTACGTTCTCCCAGCTGATTTATCGGCGCATTGCGATAATTATCCCATATGCCGGGCAGTTCTATAAAGAACCAGGATACGCCCGCGGCTCCGTGCGCGACGGAGGTTCCCAGCTGCCATTGCATATCGTCCTTTGACGGGCAGCGATAGGCATAATGCCCGCAGGAAAGCACGATGTTGAAATACGGCAGACGCAGACGCAGCACCGCTTCATAATATTCACGCAGATTGTTGAAATAGACATCATATCCGCTGTCATCCTTCCACATCTGTGTATAGCAATCATAGGATAACAGGTCGGCGTTTCCTTCGCGGGCTACGCGGTCAAGGTAAGGCGCAAGCGCGTCGGTGCCCATTCTGGGTCCTATCCAGTCGAACCACGGGAGCAGATTTAAATACGCTATAAGATGAGGGGCAATTTCCTTTTGAATTTTCATTGCCAAAAACGCGTCGGCAGCGTCCGGGGCGTCCGGTTCATCGCCGACAAAGAAACCGAAAACCGCGGGATGCGCGCCGTAATCCTTTACCGCCGCGGCAAATTCCGAACGATAATTCCCTTCCCCCTTTGCTGTCAGCCGGCGCCAGTGCGTACGGTAATCGCACAAAATAACTTTAATGTCAAGTTCCGCGGCTCTGTTGAGCATAACGTTGACTTTATGTGTGTCTTCCGCTTTATAACCAGGAGACATTGCCAGGGTTATGCCCAGATCCCTCCACATCTCTGCGGCTGAGGCGGGATTGTCAGAAATGGAAACGGTGTTCCAGAAGCTGATGGGGTATCTTTTCATGTTAAAACGCATAATTCTCACTCCTTATTTATAAGAATTTATAAGATTAGGACCGGTAATTTCACAACCGGGTTAAACACGCAAATCATTTGTTGTTATATCCGCTGTACCCGTTCGCTTTTAAGACATCCTGCGCTTTAAATTCATCGTCAACACGCAGGACTATAAAAGCCGTGGTTTCATCAGCCGACATAAAGCCGTACATATACTCCACCGTTATATCATTATCCGACAACAGCGATAAAACCCGCGCTATACCTCCGGGTTTATCCGGTACAGCCAGACAGAGCACGGTGGTAACCGATACGGTTATCTGATTGTCGCTCAGTATGTTTTCCACCGAATTGGGTTCATCGACAATAATACGCAGAATGCCGAAATTAGTCGTATCCGCAATTGACAGGGCTTTGATATTAATATCATGTTTAGCGATAATGTCGGTGATTTCGGCAAGTCTGCCCTTCCTGTTTTCAATAAAAATCGACAGCTGTTTGATAAACATCAATAACATCCCTTCTTTAAAGTTTTCTGTTGTCAATGACGCGTTTGGCTTTGCCTTCGGAACGTTGTATCGTATTCGCTTCTACAAAGGTAATTTTAGCCGATATGCCTAAAACCGATTCCAGTGAGCCGCGTATTCTTCTTTCCAGTTCCTCAAGACCTCTGATTTTATCCGAAAAAGCAGCCAGCGACATCTCTACTTTGATTTCCAATGTATCAAGATTGTTTTGGCGGTCTACAACAATCAAATAATGCGGCTCAATCTGGCCGACGGAAAGCAGCACGCTTTCAATCTGCGACGGAAAGACATTGACACCGCGGATTATCAGCATATCGTCGCTTCTTCCTGTGATACGGTCCATCCGTACCAGGGTTCTGCCGCATTCACATCTCTCATGTGTTATGCTGGATATATCATGTGTGTTGTATCTTAACAGCGGCAGCGCTTCTTTAGATATGCATGTAAATACCACCTCTCCGGGTTCTCCGTCGGGCAGAGGCATGCCGGATTCAGGGTCGACAATTTCAATCAAAAAATGATCTTCGTTCACATGAAGGCCGTTCTGATATTCGCAGTCAAAGGAAACACCCGGTCCGCAAATTTCGGATAAACCGTAAATGTCGAATGCTTTGACATTCAACCGTGCTTCAATTTCATGCCGCATGTTTTCCGACCACGGTTCGGCTCCGAAAATCCCGGATTTTAAGTTAATTGTTTTGGGGTCAATGTTTTGTTGACGCAGCACATCGCTGATATATAACGCGTATGACGGGGTACAGCATAAAACCGATGAACCGAAATCCTGAAGCATCGTTATCTGACGCGCGGTATTGCCGCTGGATGCCGGAATAGCGGTCGCGCCTAACTTCTCAACGCCGTAATGCAATCCTAATCCGCCGGTAAACAGACCGTAGCCATATGAAACATGCACAAAATCGTCTTCTGTTGTCCCGGCGGCGACCAGCGCGCGCGCTACGCACTCAGACCATAAATCGATATCATTTTGCGTATAACCAACTACCGTCTGTTTGCCCGTTGTCCCCGATGAGGCGTGGACACGCACCAGTTTGTTGCGCGGTACGGCAAACATACCGTAAGGGTAGGTGTCACGCAAATCCTTTTTTTGTGTATAGGGCAGTTTACGCAAATCGTCAACCGATTTTATGTCCTCCGGAAATATGCCGGCTGCGTCTATGCGTTGTTTATATAAAGGTACATTGTCATAAGCACGCCTGACCGTTTTTGACAGCCTGTATGACTGCAGGTGGAACATCTCGTCATATGTGGCCGTTTCAATTGATTTATTATAGTATAACATCCGTTAATTACCTTTATTAATATATTTTTATTTTACGCTGCCGGCTGATATGTTTCTGCCCAGTTCGTATGCTTTCATGTTGACATCCAGGAACCTGGCGGGTACCAGCTCCCTTATGGTTTTTTCCACCGTAATATCATCGACTCCAAGATATTTTGTCATAACACCTATGAGAACCACATTCGCCGTCTTTTCGCTGCCAGCGCTGAGCGCCAGCGACTGCGCGTCGGCGGCTATGAGACTGATACCTTTAGCCTTTATCTTATCAGTTATATCTCCCGGATATTCGGCTGCGCCCGTTACCACCGGCATCGGGTTAATCCGTTGTGTATTTGTTATCAAAATGCCGCCTTTTTTTAAATGGGACAGCCAGCGCGCCGCTTCAAGCTGCTCAAACGCCAAAATAATGTCCGCTTCTCCCCGGCATATAACAGGTGAATAAACTTTCTCGCCGTATTTTACATATGTCACCACCGAGCCGCCCCGCTGGGACATTCCATGAACCTCCGATACGCGTACATCATATCCGTACGCAAGCAAAGCGTTGCCCAGAATACGCGAAGCAAGCAGCGTTCCCTGCCCGCCGACTCCGACTATCATTATGTTTTTTATGTTTTTGTTTTTTATGTTTTTTGTTTGTTTTTGTATAATATTGCCGGTCATTGTGTGTTTCCTCCGATAATAGCATCGAAACGGCATAACTGCATACATAACGCGCAGCCTGCGCAGCTTGACTGATTTATTTCCGCTTTGCCGTTGGTTATGGATATACAGGGACATCCGATACTCATACATGCCCGGCAGCTGCGGCATTTTTCTCTGTCAACGGCATAGGGCGCTTCCCGCTTGACATACTTTAACAGCGCGCACGGACGGCGGGCAACTATAACGGACGGCTCGTCCTGTTCGAGTTCCCTGCGAAGAGCCGCTTCGACCTCTGCCAGATCAGCGGGGTCTACCGTTACCACGCGCTCCTTTTTCACACCCAGCGCATACGCTATATTTTCGGGCATGATTTCGGCTGTTGATTCGCCCTTGAGCGTATGTCCGGAACATGGATTTTCCTGATGGCCGGTCATGCCCGTAATCCTGTTGTCCAACACAACAACGGTTGATATGCCTTTGTTATACACGATATTGGCAAGGCCGGTTATTCCGGAATGCATAAATGTGGAATCCCCGATTACCGCAACGCTCTTCTTTGTATTCTCAGGCAATATTTTATTATATCCGTGCAGCGCGGATACCGACGCACCCATACAGAATGTCGTATCAATTGCCGCAAGGGGGGGCGCCGCGCCTAAGGTATAACAGCCGATATCTCCGCTGACATATAATTTCAGCTTCTTGAATACATAAAACACACCTCTGTGGGGACATCCGGGGCATAATACAGGGGGACGCGGGGGAACAGGTTCTTCAAACGAATCATAATCGGCAGCTTTTCCGAGGATTTTCTCCGCCAGCAGTTCCTGAGAAAATTCGCCGGTTATCGGCAGCAGGTTTTTTCCTTCCACGGTAAGTCCCGCCTGACGGCAAAATGATTCAATGATATCGTCAAGCTCTTCGATAACTATTACACGTTCAAACCGCGAAGCAAATTCGCGAATTGTATTTATAGGCAGAGGATAAACCATCCCTATTTTCAGATAAGAAACGGTGTCACCGAAAACTTCGCGGGCATAATTGTACGAAGGCCCGGCGGTAATGATACCGATGGAAGTGCACTCGTGAATTTCCGTTTTATTGAACACACAGTTCTCGGCATAATCGGAAATATCGCAAATCCGTTTTTCAACGACTTGGTGCCTCGGCCGCGCGTTCGCGGGTATCATAACCCATTTTGACGGATCCTTTATGTATTTTTTCAGCTCGGTTTCTTTTCTTTCAGCGGTTTCCACCACGCTTTGTGAATGGGATACACGCGTGTTAAGCCGCAGGATTACAGGTGTATTAAAAAGTTCGGACAGTTCAAAAGCCTCTTTTGTAAACTCCAGACACTCCGCGGAATCCGAAGGTTCTATCATAGGCAGTTTTGCCGCTTCGGCGTAATGCCGTGAGTCCTGTTCGTTTTGTGATGAATGCATTCCGGGGTCATCCGCAACGCCTATAACCAATCCGCCGTTGATTCCGGTATAGGAACTGATAAACAGCGGGTCAGCCGCAACATTAAGTCCGACATGCTTCATACAGCTGAACGCTCGTCCGCCGGCTACAGAAGCTCCGAGGGCAACCTCAAGCGCAACCTTTTCATTTACAGCCCATTCCGCGTATATTTCCGGATATAAAGCCGCATATTCCGTTATTTCAGTACTGGGGGTGCCCGGATAACTCGAAACAAGTCTGCAGCCTGCCTCATATAATCCGCGCGCCACCGCTTCATTGCCAAGCATTATTTTTTTCATTTAAATCTCCAGATTTTATATTTTATATATACATTGTATATTGCCGGTAATTGACTATTTAATATATTCAAATTCGAAATCATAAATCGAAACGGTATCACCTTCGGCGACGCCCTTCGCTTCCAGGGCTTCTATTACTTTGCTTTTCTTAAGAACCCGCTGCAAATAACGCAGGGAATCCCGGTCATCAAGGTTAACCGTGCCCATAAGTCTTTTCAACCAGTCGGCTTCAACAAAATACACACCCTTTTCATTCCGGATTTCAACCGAACGGTCGCTTCGGTCGATAATCTGACCGTCGTCATAATCCGGTTCATAAACCGTTATCGGAGGCAGCTGACGGAGCCGTTCCGATACTTTATATACAAGCTTATCTATATTGTAGTGTGTTGCCGCCGAGATATAAATAAGTTCATAACCGTTTTTGTTGGTAAATTCCTCGAATCCTGCCAAACCGTCTTTATCGGCAACGGCATCATATTTATTTGCCGCTATAATCTGCGGTCTTTTCAAAAGCGAAGGGGCATATGATTCCAGTTCTTTATTTATAATTTTTATATCTTCGGCAGGGACATTTCCCGTCAAACCGGACACGTAGACA
>JAQVWU010000192.1 GCA_028709565.1 Eubacteriales bacterium | reverse complement strand
CCGATCTTAACTGCGTTCGATGCTGATTTGTATAGAGAATATAGTTAATATTTTCGGAAATGTATCCTGTATATGTTAACTTTATGAAATTTAAAAGTATAATATATATTGTCGACATATGACAATAACAAATAAAATGAGAGAGATATTATGGGAAATCGAAAATATTCTGTAGGTCTGCCGCTGTTTCTGATTTATATTGCGATTTTATTGCTTGCCTTTAATGTCGGTGTGAAGGCTGCGCCGCAAAGCTTTTTGCCGGTTGTTCTGACACAGCCTGACGGTACTGAAATACAGTGCTTTGCAAGCGGTGATGAGTTTTTAAATTATTATCATGACGCAGACGAAAATCTGATTATAAAAAATCCCGACACCGGTTATTATACATATGTTAAAATTACGGAAAACACCCCGGTGTCAAACAACGTTATCGTCAGCGGTAAGGGTGAAAACGGCAAAAACAATCAAATAGAAACGAATTACGCGAAAATTGAAGACTTACGCGGTATTACACGGGACAGCGCCGATTATAGATTAAAGAGTAATGCCCCATCGCCGGCTGTTTTAACAGAAACGACAGTATTTGCCGGCAATATTAATAATATTGTTATATTCATAAGATTTTCGGATGAAGCGGAGTTTATAAACGCGGATAATTTCAATAAAATGAACAATGTTTTCAATAACGGTGTGTCTCAAACGGTTCATAAATTGGATACCGGAAATGCGCTGCAGTATAACAGTTCGGTAAAAGGCTATTTATCCGCTATATCGAACCATGTGATAAATCTGAGCAGTTCGTTCTACCCGTCAAATATCAATAATATTGCCGTATCCGTAAAGGCGGACAACCCGCGTTCTTATTACCTTGAATGGAGCTTGAATAATCCCAATGGTTATATATCTGATACTCAATCTTACGAAAGAGAACAACAGCTGATAGCGGAAATTTTAAAGAAAGCAAGGACGTCTATCCCTGCCGGTTTTAATATCGATTCAAATAACGACGGTCTGGCGGATTCGGTTACATTTGTTATTTCAGGGCAGTCGGAGGGATGGTCTGGAATATTATGGCCGCATCAATGGAGTTTGTATTACGAAGACGTTTACATAAATAACAAACGGGTTTACGATTTTTCTTTTATTATGTATGATTCGATAATAAACAACTACGGAACATATATCGGCACCATATGCCATGAAACATTGCATGTCTTTGGTTTTCCGGATTTATATGATTATTCTGACCAAAAAAATATTCCTGTAGGCAGATATGATGTAATGGCAAATCAAACGCAGATACCCATGCATCCCACCGTTTATACAAAAAACAGATGGGGATTGATAAATAACGAAACAAGCTGGGTGATGGGTCAGGTAAGCGATGCTGCATACAGCGGAGCATATAATATTTGCGATTCCACAGGAAGCTCGGGATATGTGGCGATAAGAATTCCGCGAGCAATAACAGGCAATGGCAAGGATATTTATATTGAATACCGCAGGGATGTAAATAAGACCGGAGACAAATATTCTCTCGTAAATTACAGGACAGCTTTTTATGAAAATATTGCTTATTATATAGGAATGCCGAAAGAGGGACTGCTGATATATGCTGCCGATGATTCAAAAGAAGGCAATTACAACAATGAATATTGGGGTTACGGTTATGCCGTGGAGGTGCTAAGGACAACCGATATTAAAACTCAGCCACTGGCGATAACTGAGAATGTTTCGTTTACATATAATAATAAATCATTCCTGATTACCGACATAATGCGCAACGCCGACGGCACGGTTACCTTCAATCTTGAATTTGACGGTCTGGATCCGCTGTTTGTGCCTGTTGTCGAAATCGAGGGCGTACCGGAAACGATAGCGGTAAGAACGCCGGTTGAATTAAGCGGCGCGGTTAAACCGGTTTTAGCCACTAAAAGGACAATCGTATGGAGTGTCAAAGATCCCGGGACGACCGGCGCGACCCTTAACGGAAATATACTATATGCCGACGCCGCCGGTAATGTGACCGTAACGGCGAGGATAATCGGCGGACAAGCTGACGGCAGCGATTTTGTCCGGGATTTTGTTATAACCGTGAGGAGCGCGGTCATCAGCGGCCGGGTGGCATGTTATAATCCTCTTATCGAGCCGATAATAACAATCACCAATGGCGATGACATATATACGGCGATATGCGAACCCCCGGCCGAAAGTTCATTACTCCGCGAATTCACCATAACCGGTGTACCCGACGGAATCTATGATATGGTTATTGCAAAGACCGGCCATCTCGGGGTCACAATAAAAGGCATTGTCGTGTCCGGTTCTGACATTGACCTGACCCAACACGGTAACGCTTCAATATCGCTTATTGAACTGCCGGCGGGGGATGTTAACAGTGACGGATGCATTGACCTGCAGGACGTTATACTGCTGACATCATCAAATACATTTTCGCGAAGTTACGAGACGGCGATCAACAGAACGGCGGATATAAACGGAGACCGTTGTTTCGATCTGCAAGACCTGATTATTATTACATCGCTGAAGAATTATAATAAGAACAATATTGTTATAATATATTGATAAAAGGTTGGTAATATACATGAGGAAATTTGCGGCTTTATCCTTAATGTTATTGATATTTCTGAATCTGTTGTGCGGTGGAATTTATGCTCTCCCGGAAAACGGTTTCGCGACAAATATCAATATCAGGAATTCGGACAGTCAATGGTATGCCAATCCGGATGGTACAGGCACATCATATCCGACGATTATTATGGAATATCGGCTCAAGGGGGATGGTATCAAAGGCGTTCAGGGGGTTACAATTGCCGTTGATGCTACAAAACTTAAGTGGGTGGGTTATTCTGCTGACGGACTGTCTGTAGACGACCACATAGATAAGTTATTTGCAGCGGGTGATTCACCTGTAAAATTCGACAATGAAAACTTTTATGATCTTAAGGACCCTGTCGGCGATGCCGATCAATGGGTTTACAGCCAATACAATTTTAATTCAGTCACGTTAAGCGAAGACGAAAACACACTCTACATATTGTTGCAGCCGTCGCAGAATAAAACGGTGAACTATGCGGGATTTACAACGGTTGTTTCGTTAAGATTCGCTGTAGTGTCAGGTACCGAATATCAAACCGATTCCATACGCTACCCCAATGAAACGGAGCGTAATTTTTTGAATCAGTCGTTTATTATCGCTATGAACGACGGCACATCGGGTTATTTTTACGGTGAAAAAAGCGGCAATAATACACTTGAGGCATCTCCTGTTACAAATGATTCCGGTGTAAATATTACCGGACTTGTAACCGGTTATAACCCGAAAAACAATCCTGTAGTGCGGCTGAAACAGGGAGACGAAGTAAAATATATTGCGGCGCTAGGCGTAGCAGTCACAAGCAATACAATAACTCATACTTTTTCATTTGTCGGGGTTGCGGCAGGGACCTACGATTTGGTTATAGAAAAAGCGGTTCATCTTGATTATACTATAAAAAACATACAAGTTTCGACGGATAATATTAACTTAACAACAGATAGCAGAGCTAATATATCTAAGATTACTTTGTTATGCGGTGATATAGATGGTAATGGCTATATTAATCCTGATGATCTTGGCATTTTACTTCGGGGAGAGAATTTTGGAAAAACAACCGTTAATGCAATAAACAAGCTGACCGACCTTGACGGGAACGGCTGGATTAATCCGGATGACCTGGGACTGTTGCTCCGAGGTGAACATTTTGGTAAATCAAATGTAACGGTTTATTACTAGGTTCAATAATCTTATCAGGATATAATGGGAAACGAATAAAGTTATAGGAGATTTTATTTATGAAAAAAATAAACAAACTCACGGCACTGCTTTTAGTGCTGTGCATGATCTTCTGCATGTTGCCGATAACCGCCTTTGCGGCAGATCAGACAAGTTCCGGAGCCGGAATAAAGATTGTCCAGGATTCGTATTCCTCGGGAATTCTGATCATTACCGTTCAGGCAAAGGAACCGGCTAAGGTTGGTGTATCATCAATCAATGTCTTGCTTTCTTTTGATAACACCAAACTGACGCTGATGCACAAGTCAGCGCCTGTGACAATAACCGGAACGGACAGTTTATTAGAATCAAAACTTAATGCAATAGTAATCCCACAGTTAAAAACTATAGATGAATATAGTATTGAAACAGATTACCCGATATCTACCGAGAATTTATATAAAAAGGATAATAGAACCGGATTTTCAGTAAACCTTTATACTACAGGAAATCCAGCGCCGGCGCAGAAAACCGGCGACTGGTTCAATGTATTTACTATTCGTTTTCAGGTATCGGGTTTGCCGGATAACGCCTCGACCGTTCTGAACAGCGATTCCTTAAGAATTGCCGATCCTATTAAAGATGAAGCGGTTATCGCCGGCGCGTGGCCTGCAAATGACAGTTATTGTGTTAAGCTAACTACCAAGAGCGATCCTTCTCTAATCTACAATTTTGGTAAAATGGCGGGAAATCTCTCCGGTGACTTAAAAGAAAATGACTACCTAATGGCTGCTGATGGCAACAATACAGCAACCTATGACGGCAGTACAAACGATCCTTCTTCAGCCGTAAAACTTGCAACTCCGGCAAATCCCGAGTGGGATACAACGGTCGAGGGCAAAGCGACATGGACCGCAGTGCCGAACGCAGGCAGCTACAGCGTGCAGCTTTACAAAAACGGCTCGGCTCTGGGTTCGGCTGTTACTCCCGCCGCGAATGAATACGATTTCACTGCCGACATTACGGAAACGGGCAGCTACACCTTCAAGGTGACGGCAATCGGTAACGGAACGGATTACTCGAACAGCGATCAGTCGGCGGCAAGTCAGCCGTATAATTATACAGAAGCCCAAATCCCCGTCTTCACAACCGACCTTTCCGCCGATGAGGTTGTGTATATCCAAAATGCTGCGGCTCTTTCGCTCAATGTTCTTGCCTCAAACACCGACGGGGGAATGCTTACATATCAGTGGTACTCAAACATCACCAACGAAGCGATTGTTGATGACGCCCATAAGATAAACGGCGAGACGGGTGAGAATTACACACCCCCGACGACAGCAATCGGCACAACATACTACTATTGCGTGGTGACAAACACCCTCGGCGCAGCTACGGCGGCGGAAACCAGCGAGATTGCGAAGATTACGGTTGTAATTGACCAGCTGGAAAAGGCAAAGAACGACGCCGAAAACGCGACATATGCGGGCATAACCCAGGAAGACGGCATGACCGAAGAAGCGCTCGCACAATATGTAAAGACCATAGCAGAAAATGCGATAAACAATTCCAATATTATCGTAACGATAACCGACACGGCTTATGTGGATCCGGTTGCCGGCACGGCGCAGGACGGAGACGGAACGGACGGCAGTTTCACCTTCACGGTTACCGTATCCCTAAACAGCGACAGTAAAAAGACACAAGCCATCACGGTTGATATTGAGGCTACCGCGTTTGACGGTCAGACCGACGAGGAAGCGGTGGAAGAAGCCGCAAAACGGATTAAAGAAACAATCTTCTCGGTATCTCAGAGTATTGCCAATATTTCGGACCAGGTCAGAGAATGGCTGCGCGCCACGCTTTTGGGCATGGGATATGATATGAGCCCCGGCGCCAACCAAACGGCGATTTTGAGATCTCCGGGTAACGGCAATGTCGAGATAACCGACATCACGATAACATCCCTGACACCGGCTGTTGAAGGAGACGCGCAGAAACCCTCGGGCGTCAACGGCAGATTTACGGCGTCAATAACTCTCAAAAAGAACGCGGAGACCGAAACGATCGTTATTAACGGCAAAATCCTGGCATTAACCTACACACCGGTGAACGTGCCCGTCGTGTCCGTCACCGTTTCCCCCGCATCCGCCACAATAGAACGAATCGGCGGCAGCATATACCTGTCCGCGGCTGTCACGCCGTCCGGCGCAACAAATAAAAACGTTGTATGGACAATCTCCAGCCTCGGCGGTGAAAGATACGCGTCCGTAACGCAAAACGGCATTGTAACCGCCAGAGCCAACGGAATGCTGAAGGTCCGGGCGACCGCCGCCGATGGAAGCGGAGCGTTCGGTGAG
>JAQVWU010000191.1 GCA_028709565.1 Eubacteriales bacterium | reverse complement strand
TATATTATAACCCGGCGCATGCATTATTTTCACGCGTCGGGTTATACCGATTTTTATTTAGTTTTTTGCCATGTACGGGCGGACGGCAGCCGCAAATCCCCAGGCGGGCATTGTCTGCAGAATTATTCTGCCGGGTCCCGTAATCACCGTGTTAAAGACACCTTCGCCGCCGAATATCATATTCTTGACTCCGGGAACGGCGACAATATCCATTGAACAGGTCACATCCATTGCCGCCAGATACCCGGTATCGACCACCATCTGCTGACCCGGCTGCAGCGTATATTCGACGGCATGACCGTCAATCTCAATAAATACCCGGCCGGTACCGGACAGGCGCTGCATTATAAAGCCCTCGCCTCCGAATAACCCGGCGCCGATTTTTTTCTGAAAATGCACCGACAGTACAACCCCGGTTTCCCCCGCCAGGTAGGCGGATTTCTGCACTATCATTTCGTTGCCCGGCGTAATGTCGAATGCGCGTATGGAACCCGGAAAACTTGAGGCGAAGGCGATGCTGCCGGGACCGTTTTGAGCCGTATAACGGTTCTGAAACAAAGCCTCCCCCGCAAACATGCGGCCTATCGCTTTTCCCACGCCTCCGCTGCTTGTCGTTTCCATTTTCATATTGGGTGTCATCCAGCACATGGACCCCCGTTCGGAGAGCATCGCTTCTCCCGCGTTAAGGTCACAGATGACAACAGGTAAAGGTTCTCCGATTATCTTGTATTCCATATGTCTTTATGTCTCTCCCGGTAAATATATTTATATCCTCCTTGCGGAAAACATATCTGAGATAAAGATCGGGATCAGGACCCCTCGTAGGCGTCGATGATCTTTTCAATCCAGATTAGGGCGTTATTTTCCTGTGACGCGTAATAGGACGCGATGTCTTTATTCCTCTGACCCAGCAGGTTGCGCATGGCGCGCACCGGCGACAGAGGGAAGTTATCCTCATCCAGCGAATCGAATGAATAACGGCGTCCCGCGAGCACGAGGTCAAGCATTCGTACAGAGTCCTCGTCGCGTGTCAGTTTTGTTTTGAGCGTAATGTCGTATATAGCCGGTGTTACCATGGCATATCCCAGCGCGTTGAGCGATTCGGTAATCAGTCCCGTCCGTTCCCAGTCCGAGGAGGGCTGTGTTACCGGAACCATCATACAACTGAAGGTTCCGTCCAGGTGCGTATAACCCATTTCCTGCTCTTCGGTATACTTCGGATAGGGCAATACCCCGTAATCGTCATCCATATCGCGCATTTTATCACCCATGAGAAAGATAATCATGGTGTTGGCAATTACCGCATTTCCCTGGGCGAAGACCTCTTCGATGTGACCGAAAGCGCCGTCAAACACAAGGGTTCCGGGACTTTCGTAGTAAATCTGATATAATTTTTCGAAGGCCGCGACCGCGTTGTCATCGTAAAAATCAAGTATGGGATAGTTTTCCGCGTTTTTGGAGATGGCGCTCAGACCGCAGGTTCTGGAAAACGAGTCAATGCCCGCGAATTTATCGGTGGCAAAACCGTAGAAGTCGGCATTTGTCATCCGGCCGTCGCCGTCGGTGTCGTCGTATATATCCTTTGTGACGCTCATGAGGTAATCGATTGTCCACTTTCCGCTGTCGACCGCGTCATAAAGGTCGGGCAGATTGTAATTCTCCGCGAGCCGCTTATTAAAGACCATACACCAGGAATTGCGCACATTCGATTCCAAATAGTCGCCGAACAGCAGCATCATATTGTCGCCGATGCTGTATGTCTCGTTTGCCGCCTGTACATACCAGGGGCTCCCGGTATTAACACCCGGTATGGCATTCCAGTTCTGAACGCACCCTCCGGTTATAACCGTACCGAGATAAAGATGCGTGGCGGTATATAAATCGTATTCATTGTCATCGGCGGCGGTCAGGTTGATGATAATAGGCGTCGCCTGTTTCCATTCAACCAGATTATAATCAAGATTGACATTGTAAAAATCCCGGACGGCCGCGTTGCGGCTGTAAACGGCGTCGTTTATAACCTCACCGTTCTGTTCCTCGGTAAAATAATAATCGCGCATAATCTCGCCGAGGATGGTATAATTATAGCCGTCAAAATCACCCGGAGCAAGCATATCGGTGACCGAGGTTTCCTCCGGTGCTGCGTCTCCCGTTATTATATTACCGGATGTATCGGCAGGTTTGCCGCCGCCGTCACCGCAGGCAAATACCGAAAGCAGCATTATTGAACAAAGTAAAATACATATTAATTTTATTTTTTTTGACAAAACAAAGTCCTCCTGTTTTTTCATTTCGATGATATTAATATATCATATATTAGTATATCTGTCAATTGTTCCGCCCTTAATATTTAATTGTGATAAATGTGTTAAATATTGCTTGTTATATGGAAAAAGCGCCGTTTATGCGTTATAATCAGTATACCATTTATACTATTTATACTATTTATACTACGAAAGGCTTATTATGAATTCACGCGAAAAGGTAAAATCAATTTTCCAAAGAAGGAACACCGGCTCCCTAGCTTACTGGACCGGGCACCCCAACGGCGCTACCCTGCCGCTGATGGCTGCGGAGTGGCATATCCCCGGGGATTACGAGGCTGTATATAACTACCTGGACGATGACTGCCGCTGGATCAGCTGTGACAGCGGATACATTTCCCCGGACGGCAGAGGTGCGCTGGACCCGTCCCGCGGCGGATTCACCCGGAATACCCTCGCTGCGGGTGGATGTTTTTCTGAAATCGACAGTGTCGCGGAGGTGGAAAAATACCCGTGGCCCGACCCGTCCGACAGCGATTTCACCCATATATACAAAGCCATCGACAATCACGCGGACAAGATGGTCTTTACCGGTATGTGGGCATGCTTCTATCATAACATGTGCGACTTCTTCGGTATGGAAAACTATTTTATGCAGATGCATGAAAACCCCGCTGTGGTCGAGGCCGCCACCGAGCGCATGGTCGATTATTATGTCGGAATGAACGACATATTTCTGAGGGGGCTGGGCGACCGCGCGGATGTCGTGTTTTTCGGCAATGACTTCGGCACGCAGCTTGACCTTATGATTTCCCCCGAACATTTCCGGAAATTCATCCTGCCGTCGATAAAAAGAATTACCGACGGCGCCAAAAAATACGGCAAATATGTAATGCTTCACTCCTGCGGTTCCATATACCGTATCATACCCGACCTTATCGACGCGGGCATAGACGCCCTCCATCCCATCCAGGCGCAGGCTGCGGGCATGTCGGCAAAAGACCTTGCCCAATATAAAAACGACCTCGCCTTTGTCGGCGGTATCGATGCCCAGAGTTTTTTTGTCAACGCGTCCCCGCGCGAGATAAAAGACGAGGTCAGACGTGTAGGGGAGATACTCGGACCGAATATCGTTATATCTCCCAGCCATGAGGAAATCCTGCCTAATGTTCCGCCGGCGAATGTACTGGCAATGGCCCGGGCAGCCAAAGGCAATTATAGCTAAAAAAAACATACCGGTATAAACATTGTCCCGGATATGGCATTATATGGAATATGGACCGGCACAAACAAATGTTCCCGCAGTAAATACAGGCGGTCTTAACAAAATACAGCCTGCTTAAATATTAACAAAATATAATTGACAAAACCATATTAATAAGATAGAATAGTATAAGCGTACAGCAGCGGATAATATAACACTTCCGTATATTTCATATTTCAATACAGCAGAGATAGTGGGAAGTTATTATAAACGTTGGGCAAAATGATTAAACAGGAGGACTGTATATGGAACACGCAAAAATCGTTGAATTGAAGAAAACGTCGGCAAATATAAAACTCGGCGCGCTTGAGGCGGTTTACAGCGCTTCGTCGGGGCATCCGGGCGGTTCGCTTTCAATCGCTGATATTCTCGCCTATCTTTATTTTGTAGAAATGAGAATCGATCCGAAAAATCCGGATTGGGAAGACCGGGACCGTTTTGTGCTCTCTAAGGGACACGCGTCCCCCGGTCTGTACGGTGTACTCGCCGAACGCGGTTATTTCCCCAAAGAAGATTTAAAGACCTTCCGTCAGATAGACAGCTATCTTCAGGGACACCCCGACATGAAGGGCGTTCCCGGGGTTGACATGACAACCGGTTCCCTCGGACTGGGCTTTTCGGCTTCCTGCGGAATGGCTCTCTCATCAAAAATCTCCGGCAAGGATTTTCGCGTCTATGCCATATTGGGCGACGGCGAACTGGAAGAAGGCCAGGTATGGGAGGCTGCAATGTTTGCCGCCCACTACAAACTCGATAAGCTTTGTGTTTTTGTAGATTTTAACGGTTTGCAGATTGACGGTCCTGTCACCGATATAATCAACCCGACACCTATCGACGCCAAATTCGAAGCGTTCAACTGGAATGTAATATCGATAGACGGCCATGACTTCAATCAGATCGAAGCGGCTGTCAACGCGGCTAAGGCATGCACCGATAAGCCCACCGCGATAATCTGTAGCACAATCAAGGGCAAGGGCGTTTCTTATATGGAAAACGCCGTCAAATGGCACGGCTCGGCTCCCAACAAAGAGCAATACGAGCAGGCAGTCGCAGAAATAAACGCGTACGTCGCGTCGCTGTAATATGATTATAGTCTACAATCAGAAGGGAGAACAACAATGGCAATAGGAGACAAAATAGCCACAAGAGAAGCTTACGGTGATGCGCTGGTCGAATTCGGAGCAAAATATGATATAGTGGTTTTTGACGCCGACCTGGCGGAGGCCACCAAAACAATAAAATTTAAAAACGCGTATCCTGACCGTTTTTTTGACTGCGGTATCGCGGAGGGCAATATGGTTGCGGTCGCCGCCGGTATGGCAACCACCGGACGCATCCCTTTCGCGTCCTCCTTCGCTATGTTCACCGCCGGACGGGCCTTTGAACAGATCAGAAACGCGATAGGATATCCCCACCTTAACGTTAAAATAGGCGCAACCCACGCCGGTATAACGGTCGGCGAGGACGGCGCTACCCATCAGTGCAACGAGGATATCGCCACAATGCGGTCCATACCCGGCATGACGATAATCAACCCCGCCGACGCCACCGAAGCGCGCGCGGCTGTCGAAGCGGCTATCCTGCACAACGGTCCCGTTTATCTGCGGTTCGGCCGGCTGGCGATACCGACACTGTTTGATAAAGAAAGCTATAAAATGGAGATCGGCAAGGGCATAAAACTGACCGAGGGCAAAGACGTCACTATCGTCGCCACGGGTCTTATGGTTTCGGTTGCGCTGGAGGCGGGCAAGCTGCTGGCAAACGAGGGCATATCGGCAGCCGTCATCAACATTCATACCATCAAACCCCTCGACACCGAACTGATAATCGCCTCTGCCCGGGAAACCGGCGCTGTGGTGACCGCCGAGGAACATAATATCATCGGCGGTATGGGCGCGGCGGTATGCGAGGCGCTCAGCGAAAACTTCCCCGTTCCGGTCAAACGCGTCGGCATAAACGACGAATTCGGCAGAAGCGGAAAGGTTCCGCCCCTGCTTGAATTATACGGGCTCACCCCCGCCAACGTGGCCGCCAACGCCAAAGCCGCCATAGCGATGAAATAAAAAACACATTAAAACAAATAAAAACAGGAATATTTTACTATATAAAATCCCGAATATAAAAGTCATCCCGGGTCATAATAATATCGGATATGAAATTCGATGTTTGAATTGGTATCCGAAAACAAGTAAAAGTGATTCAAAGCCGGGAGATGATAAAGTTGAACGGACCCTTTTTTGAACCGATAATGATACGGGCTGTTATGCCTTAGTCGGTCGGACCCAAACAAGACGGTAAGTGAGACTGATTCTCACAGATTAGAATTAAATAGCTTGGAAAGCAGAGATTTTAAAACAATCTCTGCTTTTTTTTATTGACTATTGTGTGCGGCGGTTTTATGTGTTATAATAACAAATAACAATACGCTTAATATATGGCGGAGGAATAACATGAACGCTGTTATTGAAACCAAAAAGCTGACAAAAATATACGGCAAATCAAGGGGTATTATTGATGTCAACCTGACGGTAAACGAAGGTGAGATCTTCGGTTTTATCGGTCCCAACGGCGCGGGCAAATCCACGACTATACGTACTCTTCTCTCGCTGATCCGT
>JAQVWU010000190.1 GCA_028709565.1 Eubacteriales bacterium | reverse complement strand
AAATTCTGAAACAGATTGTCTTCAGTTTCACGTATTTTACGTTCAATGATTCCCAGTTCCAGCAGATCGTCGGCCGTCAGTTTTAAACACGCCGCCGCTTCCGGGGCTTTCGCGGGATCCTTCCATAATATGCTGGCGCATCCTTCCGGTGAAACTACCGAATAATATGCGTTTTCCAGCATCCATATCTCATCGCTCACCGACAGCGCAAGCGCCCCTCCGCTGCCCCCTTCGCCGATAATTATCGAAATAATCGGCACTCTGAGCGTCATCATCTCAGCCAGGTTTTCCGCTATAGCCTGCCCTTGACCGCGCCGTTCGGCTTCGATTCCGCAATACGCACCGGCTGTATCAACAAAACAAACAATCGGTCTTTTAAATTTTTCCGCGAGCTTCATCTGGCGCAGTGCTTTTCTGTAACCTTCGGGGGACGCTGAACCGAAATTACGGCTGATTTTATCCTTTGTGCCGTGACCCTTTTCAAGGCCTATCACCGTAACCGCAACCGGCCCGAGCATGGCAATGCCGCTGATTACAGCCCTGTCATCTCCAAAACGGCGGTCACCGTGCATTTCCCGGAAATCGCTGAAGATATTATCGATAAAATCAACCGAGGTGTATCTCGCCGAAGATCTGGAGATCTTTACTATTTCATATCCGTCCATCTTTACCCGGCACCCCCTTTAGAATGGATTTTAAGTATCGAAGTCAGATATCCGATCTGATCCTTCCGTTCGACAATGTCATCAAGAAAACCCGTTTCCAGTATAAATTCAGCCCTTTGAAATCCTTCCGGTAAATCCTCACGTATCGTCTGTTTGATAACGCGCGGTCCGGCAAAACATATGAGGGTATCCGGCTCGGAGATGATAATATCTGCGAGCATGGCAAAACTTGCGGTTACTCCGCCGCTTGTCGGGTCTGTAATCAGTGTAATATACAAATTACCTTCATCACTGTGCCGTTTGAGAGCTCCGCTGACCTTTGCCATTTGCATAAGCGAAAGCATTCCTTCCTGCATACGCGCGCCTCCCGAAACCGTTATACCCAAAACCGGAAGGCGGTTTTCGGTGGAGTATTCGAACAGCCGTGTAATCTTTTCACCGACAATCGTTCCCATTGAACCCATCATGAAATTCGATTCCATTACAAATATCGCGCAGCTGTAACCGCCTATTCTGCATCTGCCGCAGATAACCGCTTCGTTCTCTCCGCTTTTTTCGGCGGCGATAGTCAGCTTTTCATCGTATTCGGGGAAATTGATTTTATTTGACGGCATTAAAGACGCGTCATGTTCGATAAAAGAATCCTGATCGACGGTTATATTGATTCTCTGACGCGCCGTAATGCGCAGATGATGGTTGCACGCGGGGCAGACATATAAAAGATTCCTTATTTCTTTGCGTAAAATCGCATTTTTACATTTAGTGCACGAAATATAATGCTCTGCCGGAATTTTAAGCGCCGATTCGCTTTTAGTCGTGCCCTCCAGTTTGTTTTTATGCGATTTAAATAGCTTTTTCAAATTCATATCTGTTTATATATACCCTTTCCCGACCAGAAAATCCGTTGTATAAGTACCGTTGATAAAGTCATCGTCAGACAGAATATTCAACTGCAATTCGCCGTTATGATTTATGCCTTCAATGACAAGTTCCGACAGCGCGCAGCGCATTTTACGCATCGCTTCTTCCCGTGTTTTGGCGCAGACAATCAATTTTCCTATTAATGAATCGTAAAAAGGCGGGACATGGTAATTTTGATATATCGCCGTATCGAAGCGCACGTTATGTCCGCCCGGTACATGGAGCAGCGTTATCTCTCCGCTGCTGGGACGGAAATCGTCCAGGGGATTTTCAGCGTTTATGCGGCATTCTATCGCCTGACCGAGGTATGAAATATCCTGCTGTATAAACCCCAGTTCATATCCCGCGGCTGTCCGTATCTGCCATTTTACTATATCAATACCGGTAGCCATTTCGGTAACACTGTGCTCAACCTGCAGTCTTGTATTCATTTCCAAAAAATAATAATTATCATCGCCGTCAAGCAAAAACTCAACCGTTCCTACCCCTGTATATCCAACCGCCTGCGCCGCCGAAACAGCGGATGACATCATGTTTTTACGTGTGCTGTCGCTGAGTACCGATGCAGGGCACTCTTCTATCAGCTTCTGGTTTTTTCGTTGTACAGAGCATTCACGGTCTCCCAGACAGACGGTGTGTCCGTAATCATCACAGATAATCTGTATTTCTATATGCTTTACCGGCGATAGATATTTTTCGAGATACAGCGCGCCGTCGCCGAAAGCGTTTTTGGCTTCAGCCGACGCCGGGCCGTACATTTTAATGATTTCATTGCGGTCGCGGGCTATGCGTATACCGCGCCCGCCGCCGCCCGCTCTGGCTTTAATCATAACCGGATAACCGATTTTATCGGCTTGTGCGGCAGCCATGCCGGCGCCGGTTATACAACCGCTGCCCGGTATTACCGGTATGCTGTTGTTTTTCATGGTCATGCGCGCTTCGTCTTTGCTTCCCATACGCCGGATCACATCACTGCGCGGACCTATAAACTTTATATTGCACGCTTCACAGCGCTCCGCGAATTCCGTATTTTCGGACAATAAACCGTATCCGGGATGGATTGCTTCAGCGCCGCTGCATTGAGCAACTGTCAGTATTGCATTCACGTTCAAATAACTTTCGTTTACCTTTGCCGGCCCTATACGGTAACTTTCATCCGCCAGACTGACATGAAGCGCTTCCCTGTCCGCTTCCGAATATATCGCAATCGTATAAATACCCATTTCTTTGCACGCGCGTATTATGCGGACTGCTATTTCATTGCGGTTTGCTATCAGTATTTTTGAAAACACCGCCGACCTCCTATATTATGGCAAACGAAAACTCACCGCTCATGCAAAGCACTCCGCCCGTAAAGGCTTTTCCTTTGGCAAAGTAAAAAGGGCTTTTAACTTTATCTATTTCGCATTCAAATTCCAATACATCGCCGGGTCTGACCGGTTTTTTAAATTTCACGTTGTTGATACCTGTAAATAACGGTGTTTTGTCTTCAATTTTTCCCGAAAGCATGGCAGCGCAGGTCTGAGCCGCCATTTCGCATTGTATAACGCCGGGTACTATCGGGTTGCCCGGAAAATGACCCTGCAGAAACCATTCATCTCCGGTCACGGTATATTTACCGTATGCCTTTCCGTCTTCACCCTTATTTATCTCATCGACAAGCAGCATCGGTTCTCTGTGCGGTATTATTTTTTTAATTTCATCTCTGTTCATAAGTTATATCACCTTAAATAGTGTTTGACCATATTCCACAATATCGCCGTTTTTTACGCATATATCGACTATTTCACAATCCTGTTCCGCGTTAATCTCATTCATAAGCTTCATTGCTTCTATGATGCACAGAACGTCGCCTTTTTTTATTTTTTTACCGATTTCAACATAAGGCTCGGCATCGGGCGCCGCTGCCATATAAAAGACTCCGACCAGGGGGGCTTTTATTTCATTTACATCGCTGAAATTATATATATTTTCAACAGGCGCGCTGTCGGGAGAATTGCGATACCCATCATGTTCATAGCCGGCGTCGGGATGTTCCCTTTGCATTGATATGGTTATATCGTTTTCGGTTATTGTCAGCGATGTTATTCCGTAGTTTTTTACAATTTCGGCTAGTGCTTTTATTTGTTCAATATCCATAGGTGCTTTACCTTTCGATTTTTTTAAAAGCAACACACGCGTTATGACCGCCGAATCCGAGTGAGGTGGATAATGCGTATTCGATTGCCGACCTGCGCGCTTTATTGGGCACATAATCAAGATCGCATTCGGGGTCGGGAACGCTGTAACCGATTGTAGGCGGTATAATACCGTTTTTCAGCGCCATAACCGACGCTATCGCTTCTACAGCTCCGGCTGCCCCCAGCATATGCCCTGTCATAGACTTAGTCGAACTCACTGCCAGTTTATACGCGCTGTCACCAAACGCTTTTTTCATAGCCGTTGTCTCTGTTTTGTCATTGAGCGGCGTGCTTGTTCCGTGGGCGTTGATATATATTTTTTCATCCCCGGTTATCCGGGCTTCATTTTTCGCAAGTATTATTGCTTCAGAGGAACCTGTCGCGTCGGGATCGGGGGCTGTTATATGAAACGCGTCACATGTATTGCCATACCCGCATACCTCAGCGTAGATGACCGAACCCCGGTTTACGGCATGTTCATATTCCTCCAAAATTAGAATACCGGCGCCCTCCCCTATAACAAAGCCGTTTCTTCTCAGGTCTAACGGTATAGACGCTTTTGCCGGATCCTGTTCTTCGGAAAGCGCGCGGCTGTTCATGAATCCCGCTACAGCCAGCGGATGTACGGCGCTTTCCGTTCCGCCCGCAATTATCATATCGGCATAATCATGCTTAATAGCCCGATATGCCTCGCCTATCGCGTTAGTCGATGTTGCGCAGGCGGTGACACTCGTCAGTGTCGGTCCCCGGGCGTTATATCGTATGGCAATGGAACCCGATGCCATATTGCTTATCATCATAGGAATGAAAAAGGGCGATACCCGCGAAGGACCGCGGTCGCGCAATTTATATGTTTCATTTACAAATGAATCCATACCCCCGATGCCCGAACCGACATATACGCCCAGACGTTTATGATTTATAGCCGCTTCACACAAGCCGCTGTCCGCCATAGCCTGCGCTGCGGCTCCCATGGCATAATGGGTAAACCTGTCGAATTTTTTGGCCTCGCTGTTGCTTTCATAGCATGACAACACATCGAAGTCTTTAACTTCCGCAGCGATTTTTACCTTGAAATCGGCTGTATCGAATCTGTTTATCAAACCGATACCGGATACGCCGTGTATCAGATTATCAAAAAAAGTGGCGATATCGTTTCCCACCGGTGATACAACACCCATCCCGGTTATTACAACTCTGCGCATATTTATTCATCTCCTTCAGATATACAGCCCGCCGTCAATCTTTATGATTTCACCGGTAATATAATCGGAACATGCCGACGCGAGAAACAATGCCAGATCGGCGACATCCTCGGGTGTTCCTATCCTTTTCATGGGTATCGACTTCATAATCTCGTTTTTGGCGTCTTCGGTCATCGCTCCGGTCATTGACGTACCGATAAACCCGGGCGCTATCGCGTTGCAGTTTATACCGCGTGACGCGAGTTCTTTGGCTACTGATTTCGTCAGTCCTATCACCCCTGCCTTTGAGGCGCTGTAATTTGCCTGACCGACATTGCCCATCATGCATACAACCGACGCGATATTAATGATCTTTCCCCTTTTGTTTTTCATAAACTGCCTGTAGGTATGGCGTATCATATTGAACGTGCCCTTTAGATTGACATTTACGACCGCGTCAAATTCGCTCTCGGTCATCGCAAGGGTTAATTTATCCCGTGTTATACCGGCATTGTTGACAAGTATATCAATTCTGCCGAATCGGTCGAGAATACTTTTTATTACGGTTTCCGATTCCGAAAAATCCGAAACATTGCACTTATAATATGAGTAATCGGTTTCCTCGGGTTTATTCATATCAAGTATAACGATTTGGGCTCCGTTTAGTGCCAGCTTATCGGCAATAGCCCGGCCGATACCTCTGGCTCCGCCGGTTATAACGGCGATTTTATCTTTTAAAATCATTTATGATGCCCTTTCAGGTTAATAACCGTATTCCGTATATCCCCGAAATTGTCGGTATTATATACTTTAACATCAGGTGAAATACGTTTTATCAATCCGCTGAGTACCTTGCCGGCTCCCGCTTCAATAAATGTATCGGCGCCGTCAGCTATCATATTTAATATGGTTTCTTCCCATTTTACCGGGCTTATAATCTGTTTTGACAAAAGAGATGCCGCGTCATCATTATAAGGCCGGGCGGTTACATTGGAATAAAGCGGTATACACGGCGCGGATATGTTGATTTTCTCAACATCTGCCTCAAAAAGCGCCGACGCCTCCGTCATATAGGGGCTGTGAAACGCCCCGCTGACCGCAAGTTTTACCGTTCTGCCCCCGCTTTCGCCAATCATCCGGACAAAATCGTCATATTCTTCTACGCCGCACGCGACGGTCAGCTGTCCCGCGGCATTATAATTCGCGGGATATACATGTTCAAATTCCG
>JAQVWU010000189.1 GCA_028709565.1 Eubacteriales bacterium | reverse complement strand
ATGAGGAGCTGACGATATTTGAGCCTTCGATGAATGCCGAACGTCGCGGCATCCTGCTTGCGGGATGGAATGATGCTGTAAATATGGCAACGGGCAAAACAAGATAACCGCCTGTTTGCCGGCGGTTACCCATTTGTTATAATGTTTATTCGATTTCAATTATTCTTACGGCGCTCGGATTGAGGCCCGACTGTTCGACTACAATCTCTTTTATCTGTATAACCTCGTTCGGCAGCAGTCCGGTGCTCTTGACCACCACACTCGCCGAGTTTTCATTGAGCACGGCAACGCATTTTTCGAAACCTTTCGCGCAGACCAGCGATTCGATATTCGCTTCGGCTGCAATATCCTCGGCTATGCGCGCCATTGACTGCATCGCGCCCTCCTTAAGCTCGGCGAGCGAATTGGGGCTGTCAACCACAAGCTGAAGCGCTTCCATTGCCTCATCCCGCGCCCTCTGGCGGTTAAGCTGGGTCATGGCGAAATAGCTCTCGGTTTCGCTTTCAATATCGGCGTTATCGGTTGAAATAAAGATGTCACCGGATTCCCCCTGGGAATAATCGAGTACCTTGTCATTGTCGGTCTTGACGGTATCGTCCGAGAAAAACAGCCAGTTTATATAAACCGCGCCGCCGAGCAGGACGATTGAAGCAAAAATAATCAGATTGCGCCGGTTCAGTTTAGATGAAAGGCGGGATAACCGACTGCGGGAGCTTTTGGCTTTGGCGGGGTTCTCCGTTTCCGGACGGTCATTTAGAATTTCATCATTCATCATAATCGCGTACCTCTTTCCGTATATTGTTTATATTATTTATATTGCTTATATTATTGTTGTTTAATTTATATTCGGCTTTACTGTAAAATATTCGCCCATAGCTTCTTTACCATACATATATTTTCGTGGTAGGCAGACCGAGAAGTGCCGACAGCAGACGTGTGACCTCCAGTTTCGTCTCCGTTCCCGCGCCCTTTGTCACTACGGCAATGCCCGCAATCCTCGGCGTCAGTTTTTTTATGGGTATTGCCGTTTCACCCCCGTTTTTTACTATGACATACTCACTGCCCCCGCTGCCGTTCTCATCACGCGCCCAGACATTTTCGATACCGCTTTCCAGTGTCACCATAACCGACGCGCCGGCGCATTCGGCAATACCCGACAGCAATTTACCGACTCTTGTTTCGATTTCTTCGGTATAACCGCCGTCCTCGGTTTCCGCCGGCGGTTCCGGTTCCGGTTTTTTATCATTGATGGTTCCCAATATAAAAAAAACAATACCCGCCGCCAGCGCCAGCAGAATAAACGGCAGCCCCTTTATGCTTTTAATGCCGGTTACGATATCATATATACTTTTCATTCTGACTCCATATCGGCCTTATTCAATGACCGTCCACCCGGTCTCGCAGCATAGCGTATTCTCAATCAGTTTTGTAATCAGATCAATATACAGCGAATCCGCTTTGTTTATGCGCACCTCGGCGCCTAGTATGCGTATACTTGAGTAATCGCTTGTATCCAGTTCGAGTTTGATATTGCAGTGAACGCCGTACCGGGTTTCAATTTCTTTTTCCAGGGCGTCGGAGATTGCTTCGGCGGACTGAGCGGCCATTTCGCTATACAGTCCGTGGGGCAGTGTGACCTCACTTTCCGTTTCCGGTTCGGTTGTTATTTGCTCAATCATACCCGGCAGGGCGTATATAACCTCACTCAGGGGTGCGAGCATGGTTATGGTTATACCCAGCGATATGATATATTTAACGGAGCGGCTAACCGAACTTTCATCCGGCGAAAGCATACCGATCAGGCCCGCCGCGGCTGAGACGATGAGTAAAGACAGGATATATCCGTTGATTTCCCGCATTTTTATCCTCCTGAAGCCGATTTAATAAACAGGGTCATATTTAATATAAACAAGACGGATGACGAGGACAGCAGAGCCAGGGTTATATTTAAAAGACCGCTCATCTCGACAAGAAAGGTGCCTTCCCGTTCGCAGCCGAAAATTTTTGCCAGCCCCGAGGAAATACCGAGGATAATCTTATATAAAAACAGACGCAGTATTACCGGCAGAACGATGAGCACAATGACCAGCACCGCGATAAATCCGACGGCGGTTTTAATATATGACAGCCCTCCCATGACCACCCGCACCGCTTCGCCCACCGCTCCGCCCACAATGGGAATAAAACTCCCCGCCGCGAACTTGACCGTTCTTGCGGCGACATTGTCGGCGCTTAGGGAGAGTTTTGTCTGGTACGCCAGTACAACGGTCAGCAACGTCATAATAAAGGACAACGCGACGGTAAAGGTATTGCGCACAAGGGAGGTTATCCCGCCGAGATTGATTCCCCCCACGCTGCCGACCAATGCCAGCCCGAAAACGACACGCAGCGCCGGATACAGCGCGGAGTGCAGGATAGCTTCAAACAGTGTGAGCAGTGCCATCATGCCGGCGTTACTCGCGGCGGCGGTGGTTATATGTCCGCCCGCGGCATACAGCGAGGTCATGACGGGCATCATTCCGTTCATGAACAGATTCAGCTGGTCCATGGCAGCGAAGGCCTCGTCCCACAGACCGCTCATTACATTATAAAGCAGCAGCGCCATGCATATTGTCGATACGAAGTCAAAGGCCGATGACAGCGCGGTTTTCATGATGTTTTGCCTTAAGGCGGCGAATACCGACATTATTATTATAAAACCGATGATTGAGGCAAACACGCTGAGGACGGGTCTGAACACCGTATTGAGCATGGACGCCGCCGCGCGCACCAGCAGACCCGGGTCGGATGCGGTATCCCCTTCGCTGTAAAACAAGCTCTCGGGCAGATATTCCATCGCTTCGTCGGGAATGATAACGCGTATGTCCCCCATCGCGCCGCCGGGGTCATATGAATTAACCGGCAGACCGAAAATAACTAAAACAACAGCCGCGGCTATGATAAAACGCTTTATGTACGTCAGGTTGGCGTGTGTCATACATCCATCACCCTGCCCGCCAGGTCCAGCAGTTCACCCAGCAGAGGGAGGGACAGCAACACTATCTCAGCCTTGCCTAAAAACTCCACCTTGCCCGCAATCGCGTTCTCCTCGCTGTCGCGGCATATCTCCGCGGTTGTCTGAGTGACCATTCCGATACCCAAAGCCTTGAGCAGTGTACCCGTATAAGGCGCCAGCAGACTGTCAGAGGTGATTTCCCTGATATAGGCAATAACCGGCTGCAGCGTGATTATTGCGGCGGCAAACAGAACAACGCACACTGCGAAGGACATGAGCGGTGAAAACTCTTCCCGCGCCTGCCTGATTAACATTATCAGCATAACCGAGGCGATTGCCGCTCCGCATAATTTAAAAATATCAATATCCATGGCTGTCCTCAGATGCCGAACAGGCTGCGTATGACGTCCAGCAGCTCGGCTATTTCACGCACCAGCATAAGCAGCACGATAACCACACCGGCAAGGGACACCAGCATCGCCTGTTCGTCTCTGCCCGATTTTGACAGTATCTGAAATACAACGCTCACGATCAGTCCGACACCCGCTATTTTTAAAAGTAAGCTGATATCCATTTCATGCATCCTTTATTATTAAGATATTAAGATATTAAGATATAGGATTTTTATAACAGAATTATAACCGCGGTCAGACCCGCCATCACCGACAGGGAGGTATACAGTCTTGTCTTTTTTGGCAGCGCTTCCTTCTGTTCGGTATATGACGCGCGCAGCGCTTCGATGTGATATTCGCACAGGTCAAGCTGACTTTGCTTTACGCTCTTTCCGAGTCCCGACGCAAAGGCTGCAAGCGAATCGTAAACGTCCGGCGGCAGGGAAGGGCGGATTTCTTCCAGCGCCGCGCTAAGACCTTCCTTGCGCAGAACGGTGATGAACCCGCATTTTTCGAGCGTTTCGTTTGAGAAACCGCCGTATATTTCGACGAGCGGAGCGGAGAAGAATTCAATCTGACCTTTTATATATGCCGTGAGTGAGATGAGCGCCTCTGTCATACGCAGCTGCCTTCGCGATATGGCGGAGGCTTCCTGCCCTACAAGGATACTTACGGCAAAGATGAGGGAGAGCCCCGTATATTTCAGCACAGCAGTTCACTCCTTGTACGGATGTCAAATTGAAACTGTTCATCATGAGCGTGGCGGCGTATGCCGCAGAATAACTCGAACACGGCGTTTTCGGCAAGCATGCGCATGGCCGGCCGGCGCAGCAGACCCCGGCAGGAAGACGCGTGAGCCGAAGCCAGCAGCGGCACTCCGGAGTTTTGAGCCGACATTATCGCCTCAGCCTCGTCGGGAGAACCTATCTCGTCGCAGACAATCAGCTCGGGTGAAAGGGTGCGGGTGGCAATCTCAATTCCTTTTGCTTTGGAAACGCCCTCCAGAACATCGACCGTGCAGCCGCGCATCATCTCGCTGTCAAACAACTCGCCCCGGACATCGATGACAGCCACCCGTTTATTATACGGCGGGGACGAAACCGATGCGGCGATATCGCGCAGCAGTGTGGTTTTACCTATACCGGGAGGAGAGTATATCAGAGTCCCGTATCTGAAATTATCACGGGCCAGTCTTGTCATCAGTTCGCCGCCGATACCCCTTATATAGCGGGGTATTCTGATATTGATTGAACTGATGCGGCGTGTTCCGCATACTCCCACGCGGCAGCCCATATAATCGATATAACCCTCGGCAATACTGCGCTCATGGGCATGCAGCGAACCGCCGCACAGCAATCCCACCACCCGGTCCAGTTCCTGGGCCGATACCACCACGTCGGTGACAATATTTCTGCCGCCCGCGTTAAACGAGACCGGACGGTCTGTCCTCAGTCTGATTTCGTCAATCGGACCGCAGTCCTCCGCCGCCCGCCGCACCCTTTCGGGGAGCAGTCTGAGTACGCACTCAAATTTAGCAGGTGTCTCCACCGTTCTCATCTTACCTCCGGTGCATTTAAAAATTCCGATGTAGTTCATTTTATTCGCCTGTCCTTTATAATATAACCGCCGCCGTAATGATTTTGATATCAACCTCAACCAACCAATCTCCAACCAATCTCCAACCAATCAGTAAAATAAATTTTATAATATTATCTTGACAAACGTCCGATTATGGGGTATAATACTCACGGTTGATAAAATACGGGGGTATAGCTCAGCTGGGAGAGCGACCCAAACAGAAACACACCCCAGGTTCAAGTCACTAAACAAGTTAATACGTGCCCCCAATCAAAACACTGGGGGTATACATTCGGGGGTGTAGCTCACCTGGGAGAGCGCTTGAATGGCATTCAAGAGGTAAGGGGTTCGATCCCCCTCATCTCCACCACAATAAAAAGGCTTGAAAAGCAGTTAAAACAACTGTAATTCGAGCCTTTATTGTTTTGTCTTAATTAAAGCTTGATATCACGTTTTAATAAAAATGTTCAACTTTTGTTCAACTCACCTTTCAAAGACAACAAAAACCGGTCAGTTTTATGCTCTGATGCATTAAAGCCGACCGGTCCTTTTTTATTATTCTTTAGATTTAATATATTCCTCTTTAAGCTTTTGCAATTGCTCTAATATCTTGTTTTTCTGCCATGTTTCATATAAATCGCGTGCCGAGACTTCATCCTGTATAAATAAATCATCAACGTTTTCTGTGTTTTCTGTTTTGAGATAATGCGGAGATAATTCGGTCAGCAATCCGCTTTTAGAAACATACATTTTTTTGTTGGTAACATTCAAGCTAAGATAATTCGCAATAAACTCCAACAAAGGAATCCGGCGTTTTTCCCATTCCGCCATTTCGTTATCATACAATTCCTTATCACGACCATATTTATGCAGAGTTTCTTGTATGCCGTCTGATCTGTCTTGTGCTGTTCTGTCATAACCGATTTGATATAACGGTTCCTGAGGTTTCGGTCCGGGAGTATTATGCTCGATAATAAAATTAATAACGTCAATGGTGTTGTCTAGTTCGCCCTTGTTCTTATGCCTTTGCAACGAATCGATAGCTAAGTCAGATAGCCCGGTAGCGTCTCCGATTGCGGCCGCTTCAGGTGTTCGGTTATCGGTTAGCCCTATAAGATAATCGCTTGTCACGTTAAAATAGCGGCATATGTGGTACATTACCTCGATATCAGGTACGCGCTCCTCACGTTCATAATAACCTAAACTCACACTTGATACGCCTAATTTTT
>JAQVWU010000188.1 GCA_028709565.1 Eubacteriales bacterium | reverse complement strand
AGAAGGCAGCGTAGATTTTATCATAAAGGAGCAGGGTTCGTTCGTTGTTCATGGTCAGGGTAGGGGTTCCGTTTTCGTCCCTGGTGACAAACTGCGCGTCGGAGCCGTATGTGAATGGGAAGGTGGAACCGCCGATGCCGCCGATTATCATACCGTAGACATCGTCGGCGTCTTTCGCGCCGTCGCCGTTGACATCCCGATACGCTTCGGTTATGTATTTGTTGAATGCGTCATATGTCCAGCTGTCATCGGTGACCTGTTTATAGATACTGTCCGCGTCGCCGTATAAATCGGTGAAAATACGCCGGTTATACAGCAAAACATGGGAATGATTAAGTACATCGATAAAGTAATCGCCGACAAGAAGATATAATTTATCATTGCTCAGAGACAGGTCTTTCATATAGTCAACCCACCAGCCGTCGCTTTCAAAATCAAAATAAGCGGCGCCGTACGCGTTTACAAGGTAGTGATTGACCGATGCCGTTGACAGACCGAGCTGATCATTGACGATAAAATGGTAGGTGCTGTCGCCCGCGACAGCGAGCTTTTCCATCTCGCCCGTAACGCCGTCCCAGTTATAATTTGTCTCAACATAAGTCAATACAACATTGAGTTTTTCTTCGGCGGCCATATTACGGTCGTAAACCGCGTCATTGACAACGTCTCCCGTTTGTTCGCCGCTGCCAATCATCAGGATGTCCGAACTTATCTCGGTGGCGCTCATCTGTATGTTTATCGTCGCACCGTTATAATTAAGACCGTCGAGTATATCGGGCTCCGCCGTTACATCGGCGTTCGACGGCAACGTCCCGTCCGCATTTTGCTGCCCGCCGGAATCATCGCTTGTCGAACATCCGGCTAAAATTCCCGTGAACAGCACCAGCGCCAATATCAAAGAAAGAATGCGTTTCATAATTTACTCTCCAAAATAATATTTACTGTTATAGTATATATTATCTCACGGTATATTTCAAGTTCTTTAATTATAAATTTGAAGGCAGGCGGAGTGAAAGCGCAGAAGCGGAATATATACTCAGGCAAATGGAGAACAAACGTCTTGACGTTATACGCGGCGAGAGCAGATTTATTGCGGTTGCGGACGCGTTAAAACTCATTTTAATACAGCAGCCGGCAGCAACACGAATATTTGTGTCCTATTCAACCCGAAGCCTGCCGGTCAGCGGTGTTTTTCTTATATTACGGAAGGAAACCAGCGAGGTCAGTGCGGAGACGGCGAGTTCAAGCGCAAGCATTACTATGGCGGGGATGATATTAACGCTGACGCCCTTCCCGATGATAACCGCATTCATAAACAGCTTCACGGCCGGAGCACCGATTATAAGTGTGATTGCGATTGCAAGCGCGCCCCCGATAAAACCTTCGGTCAGCATCATAGTTTGCATCTGCCGTCCCGTCATACCCACCGCCTCAAGCATCGCGTATTCGCGTCGACGCTCCATGACCGAGGAAAGCGACGAGTTGATCATGTTTATAAGTCCGATGGCAAAGATGATGGCGCAGAGACTATAACCGGTTAGTCGGATGGCAAATAATCGGTTCTGCAGTTCCTCCCGTCCGTCAAAGCGCCCGCTCACCTCAATTGATGTCGTTATGTCGCCGTTTGTAACCGTATAGTCCGCCGTGAGATTATCGACTTCGCCGCGGAAACGCCTTTCTTCCTCGCTTAACGCTGCCGTTTCACGTAACGGTATCCCCGCGTAATCGCACAGAATCGAGTAGATTGCGCCCTCGCCGAATTCGGCGGCAAACACACTTTCGGGCATTATGAACAGCTGAACACAGTATTCCCACGAGATAAAACCGGTTATATACCATAATGCGTCAAACGGATATTGCAGTTCAGGTGTTATCACGGCGTAATCGTGTGAGAGTTGGTCTGAGCTTATCGTTTCCCCTTCTGAAAACATTTCGGATAAATTCCCCTTATTATAATAAATGTTGAGGTTATCGACAGAAATGACGTGAGTGCCGTCAAAAAGTTCATTGCCTGAATAAAATTCGTCCTCAGCTATCCTGATATATTGACACAGATCATCAGGAATGCCGATAAACAACGAATGAACGGAACCGCCGGTTATCTGCTCAAGCCTCAATGTATTGTATACCTCACGATCTTCTTCGGGAAACTTGTCAATCAGCGCCTGCGCTTCGGCAACGCTCCGTTCATTTGCTTTTACATCGGCTTCTGCATAACGTATAGCCCATGTTTCACCGATTCCGTCGAGTGTCCGTATCGCTTCAAACACCCCGTCGCCGATAACACCTTCAGCCGAACCGAGCTGAGCCTGAGCCTGATATGTCCTGACCTGATTCGATCCGACTGTCATCATATGCCTTTGATATAAGGGAGTGAGCCGGATGTCGGTCATTCCGAGATCATTAACACCTATATCATGTATGACGGTTACGAGCGACGAGAGCAGAATGAGCAGTATGACCGACAACGCAGCCGACAGCGATGTGATGGTCAGCCGCCCGGGATTGCGTGCCGCCGAGTAAAACGCCAGCGTAAACGGATTGACATCAGACCCTTTTCTTTCCTTTTTGGATATAAGTTTTCCTCCTCCGCTCACCGCCTCAACCGGCGTCAGCTTTTTTATGCGATGTAAGGGACGGAGCGCAGAAAAAAGCAGCGTAAACAGCGTCAGAAACGCGCTTGATATGATTATCAGGATGTTGAAACGGTAATTTATGTCCTCGCCCGACATGCTCATGAACACCGGTACGAGCAGTTTCCAACCGATGAAATAACCCGCCGCCGTTCCAACCGGTACGGAAACGGCGTAATACAGCAGTGCCTGACACCGAATCATTGAACGCAGCTGCTTATATGTCATGCCGATTACCCCGAGCATACCATATGAACGCATATCCTGTGTCAAAGCAATCGAATATATATTATAAATAAGTAAAAACGCGCAGAAAAATATTATCGCGACGGAAAACATTACAAACAGTATATTGGTGGGAGAAAGGACCGAATATCTCGCCGACAGATACGCGTTGTTGACATTTGAACGCAGCTCGGCCCCCTCCCGGACATACTGCCCAAGCTCAACGGTCAGCGCGTTATGCTTGCCGGCTATGTTCAGCGAATTGTAAAAATTCAAATAAATAACCGCCGCTGCCAGCCCGCCCGGCTCTGTTTCATCGTAAAGGGTCACCGCCGCCGGCTGCGCGCCGCGATCAGCCTCGCTTTCAAACAGCGCTGATACCGTGCAGATGAGCGGATGTTCGTTATAGATACCGGACCCGTCCTTTGCGATTTCCATCCTGCGCGCGTCGATTTTGATACTCTGACCAATCTGCGTGTCGGGGAAATCAAGAATATTGAGCGCAATCCCGCCGGCATATAGCGGGAATTGCCCCTCTGTGATTTTTATAAAAAGATGCGGAAGCGCCTTTTCCGAGCTGACGGAATAAACACGACCGGTTGAATTGCTGTTCTCTGATGTTATATCTCCGACGGCGGCGAATATGTACGCTTCTTTTACCGTTTTGTTTGACTCGATTTCTTCGAGCAGACCGGCCGGGGTCAGATTAAGATCGGAAGCGCTGACCGACGCGTGAAAATCGGAACCGGCTGCCAGCATCAGCTGCAAGCCGCCGAAAATGTTAAAGGTGACGCTCATGACCGTTATGAACAGCACAGAGGTCAGTATTACCGCGGCGCAGACAATAATTGAACGCACACGGTGGGAGAGTATAGAGGAAACGGCAAGCTTTGTGACGATTTTCATTGCGCACCCCCACTGCCGTCAACAATTTGCCCGTCCTCGATGCGGATGCGGCGTCCGGCTAACTGCGCAAGTTCCTCATTGTGCGTTATCATTACGATGGTCTGCGCGTAATCTTCGTTTAGTTTTCCGAGAGTCAGCATGACCTCAAGTCCGGTTTTTGAATCCAGATTGCCGGTCGGCTCGTCGGCGAGGACAATATGCGGTTTGGTTGCCAGCGCGCGGGCGATTGCCACCCGCTGCTGTTGGCCGCCGGAAAGCTGTGACGGCAGCGAGTTGCGCTTGTCGATAATGCCGAGTACGCTGAGCAATGTCTCAATTTCGGATTTATCCGCCTTAATGCCGTCAAGTCCAAGCGGCAGCACCACATTTTCCCATACGCTGAGTGTCGGTATCAGATTATAACTCTGGAATACAAATCCGATGAAGCGGCGGCGGAAAACCGTCAGCGGGTCGGGTTTCATGGCATACAGGTCATTGCCGTCGATAAAAACTTTACCCTCAGTGGGAAGGTCCAGCCCGCCCAGCAGATGAAGCAGCGTGCTCTTCCAGCTGCCGCTTGTACCTGCGATCGCGACAAATTCGCCGCGATCCACGTTCAGAGTCACATTTTTGAGGGCCCGGACAGCCGTAACGCCGCTGCTGTATATACGTGTCAGATTTTCGGTCTTAATTATCATATCATAACCACCCTTCTGATCCTATTATACGGCAGGAATCTTTCATGAGCGTGACGAATTCTTACAGTTCCGTCATATTTGAGGCAAAAAAACCGAAAACATACTGCCTTGTCCGACCGCGCTTTTTACCGAGGCACGACCGCCGCCACTGATTAATATCAATTGTGTCAGATACAGTCCGATACCCACGCCTTCGACGCTGTCCGCGGCATCTTTTCCGCGGTAAAAGCGTTTCCAGATGCTTGTCTGCTCGTTTTCGGAAATACCGGGTCCGCAATCCGCGATGTCGACACGCGCGAACTTATCGTATGCCCGGGCGGAGATAGAAATCACACTGCCGGGCGGCGAATATTTAACGGCGTTATCGAGCAGATTGAATATTGCTTCCGATGTCCAGCGCGGGTCAAAGACGGCGCATAGACCGTCGGGAATATCGGAGGTTATTTCTATATGTTTTATGTTCGCGACGGAGATGATTCCGTTGACGGCATTGCAGATAAGCGTCAATACGGAGTTTTCCGCAGGACGCAGGTTTTCGGCAATCAGCCCGCCCTCACAGCGTGAAAGCTTTGTCAGCGCATCCAGCAGAAAGGACAGCTTTTCAGCCTGCGCCCGGATGACGGCGCTGTTTTCTGTGTCGGGCGGCATTTCCGCATACATCATCAGCGACGAAAGCGGGGTTTTACACTGATGCGAGATGTCCGATGCCAGCGCCGCGATGTTCCTATAGCTTTCGGTCACCTTTGCCTCACGGGCTGCAGCGTTTTTCATCGAGCGTATGACACGGCGTTCCAGTCCCGATAACTCGCTTTCGTCGGCAACAGAGATAAATTTACCGTCGAAGAGGTCGGAAACCCGCTGTATAAGGCGACGGGTTTTTGTGCGTTCGAGCATAAAGTATACAACGCATATCGCCGTAACCGCCGCAACATAACATGTCAGCAGCGCGCCGCCGAAGATAAACTGCCCGGCGAACCAATAAGCGGCCGAGACAACGGCAATAACAGCGGCGAATATGTAAATCATTTTACGCACCCCCGCCGACCCACATATAACCGAGTCCGTATACTGTTTTAATACATTCGGCGCCCAGCTTTGCCCGTAAACGTTTGACGGTGACCGAGAGCGCGTTTTCATCGATAAAGCTGCCGTCGCACGCCCAGATCTGTTCTGTCAATGTCGGGCGCGGGACGATTCGGCCGCTGTTCGCGGTAAGGCTGCGCAGCAGTTTTTGTTCGGTTGGACTCAGCACGACGTCGGAGCCGTCGACCGAAAAGGTCATAGCGCCGAAATCGAAGCGATAACGCCCCTCAACGTAAACGAGACCGCCGTCCGTTCGCGCAAGAGCGGCGTTGATGCGTTCCTGCAATACCATGAGCGAAAAGGGTTTCTTGACATAATCTATACCGCCCGCCCGGAATGCCGCTACCTCGTCCAGCTCCGAGTCAAGCACCGTCAGAAATATCACGGGAACGGGACCGGTCCGCCTTATTTCGGTACAGAAATCAACGCCGTTTCCGTCGGGCAGATTACAGTCGAGCAGCACAAGGTCATATTTACCGGCGTGAAATTTCGCCCGCGCCTCGGCTATTGTAGCGGCGGATTCGGTTTCAATTTCGTTTGATGCCAGAGAACGGCACAGCCCCGCGCGCAGCGCGCGGTCGTCCTCAACTATCAGAAGTTTTTTCAACGGTATCACCCCACATGACATTATATCAATTATATCAATTATATCATATGGTGTTTGCATTTACAAGATC
>JAQVWU010000187.1 GCA_028709565.1 Eubacteriales bacterium | reverse complement strand
GTAATCGCTGAGCAATCTGCGGCCTTTTTGAACAAAGGTCAATGAATTCGTAGAAATTATACATCTTTGCATTTTTATCCCGGTATACTGTCCGGTTCAGACTTAAAATAAAACCGAAAGTATACGCAACCCTCCTGCTATAATTATTATAATTGAGGACGATGCCATCCCTTAACAGAATATGCGGGATTACTCATGCGTGTGAATATGACAAAACGGCAGCCCCGGTGACTGCCGTTTTATTTAGATTTATATAATTATAGTTCGGTCTGCATGTCGTCATATGCCACCTCTATACCTGAAGGTTTCATACGTTCCGAAAGGGTGACATGGTCTGTGTGCAGGGTACGCGCCATATGGCTTATCATAAAACGCCGCGAACGGTTCCCGAGCGTCAGTTTCATCTCTTCAACCATACGAAGGTTGTTATGTTCAAAAATCCTGTAATCACCTTCGATGTCCCCTATTGTAGCGTCAAATATCATAAGATCAAATTTTAACTTAATAATATAACGGTAAACGGGGTAAAGAAGCCATGAACCGTCACAACCGTAAAAAATACGTCTATTGTCGGTCTCGATTATAAAGCAATAAGGATTATCGGCTGTGGCGTGATTGGCTGGGAGCGCGGTGATTTTATACATACCCGCCTGTTTTTCCTCAAACGCCGTAAACGTTAAGAAAGATACACCCCGTGCTTTGAGTTTGTCCGCGGTGCGCTGACACAGGTGATCACCGTGCGTGTGGGTGTTAATCATATATTCGGTGTTATCAAAAAGCTGCGGATAATTATACGTTTCGGCAAATTCAAATATACAGGGCCCCGGGTCTACAAGAAGCTTTCCGTCTATAAGAAGCGATGAAAATCGTCTGAAATTAATGTCGCGGCGCGGGTTCAATATATCCCAGTCGGCTGCTCCGGTTCCGAGAAAGTGCAGTTTCATAATCAGAATTCCCCGATTATAACCGTAAGCAGTGTCTGCGCATAGACACGCGCCAGAAAGTCATTCGGGTGGTTGATATTATTGCCTGTCATATCATAATAACGTTTCTTTTCCATAAGCGCCTTGTGCATGGAGGTCATACCTGCGACGTCAGCCGCCGCGCCGTATTCCCAGCTCAGTTCGGTCAGCAGTTCCTCATGAGTGTCGTGGTCGCGGACAAACTGGTTGGCCAGCGGATTGGGTAAGGTCGTGGAAACAAAGATAAATTCACACTCCGGATTGAGCGGTTTTATCTGATCGGCGATATCACGGCAGTTGTCGCAAAACACAAACTTATCCACTCCGCCCGACGCGTCGTTCATACCGAATGCGATAACAAGCAAATCAGGTATGTCCCGGTCAAAAAATTCGGCTGCGTTCTCATTTCCCCATCCCGAAGCGGTACCGCCAACGGCTTTATTCACATATTTTATATCGCTGTCCGAAACCTCGCGGAGACGTTCGCATATCATCTCCGGCCAGGTGGGGGCAAAAGGTTCCGAACCGACCATACCGGAGGAATTGGCTCCCGCCGCTATACTGTCACCGATGAATGCCAGTGTAAACGGTTTGCCTGACGCCAGCAGTTTTCTGGTATTAGGCAGCTTATCCTGCTTAAATACAGGCAGACAGCCCTTCCATGAATCCGAATGCCGATAACTCACGGCATACTGCAGCCGGTGAAATTCGGCTCCTTCGGCAAATTTCAAATATCCGCCGCTCAGGCATGTGAATCCCGCTGCGTTATATTTATTAGGCGATATTTGCGCCGGGTTGTATTCCTCCCACGGCATTATTTTAATCGCCGATTTTTCCGGTATGTACAATATACCGTCACGCAGGATATAGTCCCTGCCTTCGGCATATTTTATAGTCTGCTCTGCATTTGTCACCTGTATAATTTCGTCGGGATTATATAAAAGCGGAATTCTTCGGTCGGCAAGGGGCAGAAAGCTCTCGTGCATTATCTCCGGTCCCTTCCATATCGGACGCGTGTAATCAAAGCAATTATACATTGAAATCACTCCCTAAGTCAGATTTTATTTTTATAATAGCATCAAAAGGGGTGTTTGTCAACATGAATAAATTCAAAATTAACAAATTGTTACGGAAATCCGGCAATATTTATTATACAATAATATTATATGGATTATCAATATTACGATATTATAATATTATGATATTATGTTTGGAGGACGCCATGACAATACGATATGATGTTATTGTCTGCGGAGGCGGTATTGCCGGCATCGCAGCTTCCCTTTCCGCGGCAAGAACGGGTGCCAAAACCTGTATGATTGAAAAGGAATATGCCCCCGGCGGTCTTGCCACATTAGGCTTGATTGTCATATATCTGCCCCTTGATGACGGCGACGGTATTAAAATGAGCGGGGGCATCGCCGAGGAACTGCTGAAGACCTCGCTAAAATACGGTCCCGGTGTTATCCCGCCTGTCTGGGCCGATGAGTCAAAAACCCGGCGCGACCGCGCGGGCGTTCGTTACAGTGTCAGATATGAAGCCGCCCCTTTTATGATTGCCGCGGAAGAACTGCTCGTTGACGCCGGCGTCACAATACTGTATGACACAAGACTTGCTTCAGCCCAAACAAACGGTTTAAATATCCAATCAATTACCGTTGATACAAAACGGGGCGCTCTTGAATTGTCCGCCGCCGCTTATGTTGACGCAACCGGAGACGCTGACCTGTGTTTTTTTGCCGGTGAAAAAACCGCCTGCGGCAAACCGAACAGCCGTACAGGCTGGTATTACTCATTTGACGGCTCGGAACTGCGGTTAAACGGCATTTCGGACCCTTATGATAATATCCCCTCAGGCAACCCGACCTATAACGGGATTGACCCGGATGATATCAGCCGTCATATGATTCACATGCGCCGTTTTATACTGGAGGATGTTAAAAAAAAGAACAAAGCTAACAAAGACAGCAAAAAAGAAGTATACCCGTTAATTATACCCGCGTTTCACGGGCTGCGCACCACACGCAGGCTGGCAGCCGATATTGAATTCAGTGAAAATCTTCACGAGCGCGTGTGGTTTGATGATGCCGTAGGCATGATCGGGAACTGGAAAAAACGCGGTATGCGTTATTCGATACCCTACCGCTCGATAAAAGCCGAAAAGAATGGCAATCTTTACGCGGCGGGACGCTGTGTTTCGGCGGATAACAGCGGCTGGGATCTGACGCGGGTAATACCGAGCTGCGCGGTTACCGGAGAGGCTGCCGGGCTTGCCGCCGCTATGCAGGCTGACTCTAACCATGCGCCGGATGCGGATTCTCTTGCTCTCAAACTCAGAGCACAGGGTGTTCCGATTGATAAAACACTGTTTGCAAATAACTAAAAATACGAATCGAGGTAAGCAATGTCCGATAAACCCAATATACTGTTTATCCTGGCCGATGATTTAGGCGCGTGGGCGATGGGCTGCGCGGGAAACAATGAAGTGATAACGCCCAATATTGACCGCCTGGCCGCTTCCGGCGTGCGCTTTGAGAATTTTTTCTGCGCGTCCCCCGTCTGCTCCCCCGCGCGGGCCTCCATACTGACCGGATTAATGCCGTCACGGCATGGCGTCCATGACTGGCTGCGTTCGGGCAATATAGATATAAATAAGCTCAACGACAATCAGCGGAACTCCGGCTGGTATAACGAGGAAAAAGAAGGTATAGAATATATCGGTGAGCATATTACCTATACCGAGATTTTGGCTAAAGACGGTTACAGCTGCGCCATGTCGGGAAAATGGCATCTGGGAAACAGTCACCGTCCTCAAAAGGGATTCACCCGCTGGAATGTGCTCGCGCGGGGCGGCTGTAATTATTACGGTTCGGATATGGCACATACCGATGGCGTCTACATCAGCGAGGGATATATAACCGATACCATAACCGACAACGCGCTGGATTTTTTGGATGAAATAAGTGCCAAACCCTTTTATCTGGGTGTTCACTACACAGCGCCCCACACCCCCTGGAATGAGGACCAGCATCCCGCGGATATCTGGAAACTGTATGACGATTGTCCTTTTGAATCAGCCCCTTCGGAACCGCCGCACAGATGGCAGGCGCAAACCTGTCAGATCGCGCGAACGGAGGAAGAGCGCCGGCGCTTGCTGCGCGGGTATTATACCGCGATAACCGCGATGGACGCAAACATCGGGCGCATACTGCGCAGACTTGACCAAAAAGGACTGACGGAAAATACCCTCGTTGTATTCATGGGGGATAACGGAATGAACCTGGGGCATCACGGTATATGGGGCAAGGGAAACGGCACCTTTCCCATGAACATGTATGACACCTCGGTTAAAGTGCCCCTGATTATGAGCCATCCCGGCAAAATACCCGCCGGCGAAACCCGCGGCGCGTTGTTGTCTCAGTATGATTTCATGCCTACCCTGCTTGAATATACTTCAAACGCAGATAAAATCCCGGCAATACTGCCGGGACACGGATTTTTAGATATTTTGCTTAACGGTGAGAGAAGCAGCCGGGATAACCGTGCCGTTTATGTATTCGATGAATACGGTCCGGTTCGCATGATACGGGATACAGCTTATAAATATGTCCACCGGTATCCGTACGGTGAACATGAACTGTACGATCTGCGGTCCGATCCGGACGAAAGAAACAATCTGGCGGAGGACGCCGCATATCGCGACGTTAAGGCGGAATACAAACACCGGCTGGATTTATGGTTTTTGGCTAATTCCGATCCAAAAACAGACGGCTCCCGGGAGGCTGTAACAGGATTCGGTCAGATGGGTCATTCGGGTATCGGGAGCGGCGGATATACAACATATCGCCGTTGATTAAAATATAACGGCAAGCGATGCCGCAAGTTTGTAAATATTCACAACCATAATTATCATACCGACAAAACCGAGAAGCGGTTTTACCGGCACCTTTACACACAGATACGCGGCAAACGGAGCCGCGATAACACCGCCGGCAATCAAACCGAGAATCGGTATCATCTTATCCGAAAAACTGCCCAGCGCGAAAAAAAAGGTTATACTCTCGGCAACGGTTACAAAGAATTCCGCGGCATTAACCGAACCTATTGTTTTTCTAACGTCATGATCCGAGGCAACCAGTGTGGAGGTTACAACGGGCCCCCATCCTCCGCCGCCCATGGCATCGGACAAACCGCCCACAAAAGCAAGCGGATAAACACCGCGTCCGATTTCCCGGCTGCGCTGATTCTTTTGAAAAGCCTTTTTTAATATTATAATTCCCATAACAATAAGATAGATGCTTATAACAGGGGAAATATAGGTGTCATCGATATTGGATAATAAATACGCGCCTATAACGCCGCCGATTACACCGGGTATGATAAGCGACATGAATAATTTTTTATGGATATTTTTCACTCTGAAGTGTGAAATCCCCGATATTAACGTAGTAAATATCTCCGCGAAATGAGCACTGGCCGACGCTGCAGCCGACGGTACATTTGCCAGCCTTAAAAATGTACTGCAGCTCACACCGTATGCCATACCCAGCGTTCCGTCTATCATCTGTGCCACAATGCCCACTACAAAAAATATAATAAATTCTCTCATTAAAATTCGCTTTCCCGAAAAATATGCGTTATGTTATATCGCGAGTATAACATAACGTCCCGCCGAAATCAACAGCGGGACGTCCGGAAATGAATTTGTTATCGGTTTTGTGAAAATCGGCACTTAAAATGCAAAAATTAAAACTTTATAAAGAAACGCGGGCAGTCACCGGACGGTGATCTGACTGAACAGACGCGGGTACACGCATGTCAATAATACCGAATTCCTCCGTGATGAATATGTAATCTATGCGCCGTGCGGGCGCGTCCGAGGGAAAGGTAAGGGTCCGGCTGTGTTCGTATCCCCCGGCCGTATCACAAAAGCGGGAATAGAGGGGTGCCAATACAGGGTCGCCGGGTTCGGCGTTTAAATCTCCCATAAAAATCGTCGGTATCGGTTCCTTTGACAGCCGTATTGTTTCGGATACGGCAAGCAATTGTTCGCTGCGCGAGAGTCCGTAATGGGAAATCAGAACACGTATCCGTTTTCCCTCCGAATGCAGCACCGAGTCGATATGCACGCGCGGTTCAAATGATGATGTTCTGTCTTCGGGCGGCGCGTCGGGCACCGGTACCGTTCTGCATGAAATAAAAGGTAAACGGCTGAGCAGCGCAATGCCGTATGCCCCTCCGTCATGGTCGATGGCACGCGCGAAATATCTGTATTTATATCCGAGGGCGTCCGCGTATATCCCGGTC